>JBMOGB010000107.1:0-12098 GCA_049318585.1 Bacteroidia bacterium
CAGCATTAATGCCGATGGTCCACCACCAATTATTGCAATACTTTTTTTAGTCATTAGTTTTTTTACTTTTTAAAGTAATGCAAAGTTATTTTTTTTATTATTTAGTAGTAATTTTTGGAAGCCCAATTCTTTTAAGTACATCATTAGCTTTCGCTAATTTTTCAGGAAACAAAATCTTGTCTTTGTACTTTTCCAAAGACTTATCAATTACCACAATTGGTGTTTTTCGTTTCTTTAATTCTTCTATTGTCATAATATGCAAACTTACTTATTTTTTCGTTTAACTTATTTGCAACTATCGACCAATAATTTCAATTCATCATTTACTTGAATAAAACCATTGGTTTGCAAAGCAATTACATTTTTACCAAACATTACATTATTATTTACTGTTCGGTAAGTAGCTAAAGTTTTTAAAGGCTCCGCACTTGATTTTCCTGTTGTTTGATTGATGGTTATGGTAACACAGCGAGCGCATAATTTTACTCCTTTAAATAGGATATTGTTGATTGAAAAATCTAGAAAATTATCTTCATCAAATGCATTTCCACCACTAAAAACAATGTTTGGACGAAACCTGTTTATTTGTATTTTTTCTACCAATTTATTGTTCAAATCATTCAACGATTCTTCCCCAATAATTAAAATTGGAAAGCCATCGGTAAAGCTCGTTATTTCATTATTTACTGAATATTGTTCCCCCACTTTTCGTTCAGTTTCATTGGGCATGTAAAATAATTTACAAGTAAAATTCAACATTTTACTGAACCAGTCTGATGCTTTTTTGTATTCAATTGCTTCACATTCATCATCCCAAACTTTAACCTTTTCAGTACTTCCTTCTATTGAAAAAGGAATTTCAAAAGCTGGATCATTTTTATATTGCACCGCAAAACCAGTAGTAGCAAGCTGAAGTTTAAACAAGGCTAATTCGTTAAATTCACGTTGCGTGATGAATTCATTTTGTTCATTGCAAAGCATCCACCTTCGGTCGTATTGCAAGCCACGTTCTTCTATTTTGCTTTGGTTTAAAGCAATTCCACCCATTGATTTTATTGGATAAATAAATAGTTGAGAAACAAAATACATGTGGCGAAGATAGGTATCGAAAACTATAAATTTCCTTCTTCCAATTCTTGATTAATTAGCTGTTTCAGTTTTTCGGTTCTAAAAGCAAACCAATCTTGTCTAAATTCAAATTCATTTTCAATTACATAATTAAATTCCCTAAAAGGTTTCTTTTTATCTAATGCATTTAAAAGTTTATTTTTTAGTTTATTCTCTTCATCTAATTGCGCCACAAAACTTTCCATTATTTTAAATGATTGCCTTGATGTTGGAGGTTTTATTTCTATATAATCAATAATATTATTTTCTAATTTTTCCAAATCTTCATCAAAGGCTTCTGTGTCCATTCCGAAAAATTTATCCATATCTGGCACAGACAAAAGTTCTCCAGTTACTTTATGCAAATAACAAAGAAATCCTACTTGATGTTGGTCGACTATTTCTGTGACTTGTTCTGAAGTTATAGTTATCATATATTTTTAGAATTTATTCTTCAAATTTTTACTTAATTAGTAATTTTTCAAAACAAACACTGCTTTCAATTTCGGCATACTGCCCAAAGTTTTTTATAAGTTCATAATTGTTTTTTTTGTATAAACTAATTGCTTCTGGCTGTTTTAAACCTGTTTCTAAAATACATTTTTTGTACCCTAATTCTATTGCCCAGCTTTCTAATTCTTTCAATACAATTGATGCAATTCCTTTGCTTCGCATTTCTAATGGAACAAACATACGTTTTACTTCCATGGTGTTTTCATTGTATTCTTTTATTGCTCCGCAACCAATTGCCACATCATTTTGGTAAATCACAACTACATATTTTAACATCGAAATTTTATTGAATTGATCAAAAAACCAATGATCATCACCATCTCTAATGGCTAAATCTTTATCCAATTCTACCACTAATTGCTGAAAATCTAAATCAGTTGAGTCAGTTCTTTTTATTGAATATAAATCCATTGTTTTTTATAAGAATTTTAAGTTGAACGGTTTATTTTTCGAATTTTATTTTTCGAATTTCGAATTTTACTTATGCTTTATACTCACCAAAAACACCTCTAAAAGTATCAGCTATTTCGCCAAGTGTAGCCAAGTTTTCTACCGCTTCTATAATATGTGGCATCACGTTTCTACCATCTTTTGCAGCTTGTTCTAGTGTTTCAATATTTGCTTTTACCAAACCATTATTTCTTTCAGCCTTTAATTTATTTAACTTTTCAGTTTGCTCTATTCTTATGCTGTCATTTATTCTAAACGATGGAGGTGCCACTTCTTCTTTTACAGTAAATTTATTGACCCCAACAATTACTTTTTCGCTTTTTTCAATGTCTTTTTGGTATTTATAACTGGCAGTTGCAATTTCATTTTGCATGTAACCTTCTTCAATTGCGCTTACGCTTCCGCCCATGGCATCTATTTTTTCAATATATTTCCATGCTTCGTCTTCCACTTGATTGGTTAATTCTTCTACAAAATAACTTCCACCCATTGGATCAACCGTATCAACTACTCCACTTTCAAAAGCTATAATTTGTTGCGTGCGCAATGCAGTTCTAGCCGCTGCTTCAGTTGGTAAATTCAGTGCTTCATCAAAACCATTGGTATGTAAACTTTGTGTTCCACCCATTACAGCAGCCAATGCTTGTAGCGTTACTCTGGCTATATTATTTTCAGCTTGTTGAGCCGTTAAAGTGCTTCCACCAGTTTGCGTATGAAAACGCAACATCATGGCTTTTGGATTGGTTGCTCCTAAATCTTTTGCCATTTTAGCCCACATTCTTCTGGCTGCTCTAAACTTGGCTATTTCCTCAAAAAAGTTATTGTGTGCATTGAAGAAAAACGATAACCGTTGACCAAATACATTAATGTCTAAACCCTTTGCAATGGCGGCTTCACTGTATGCTTTTGCATTGGCTAAGGTAAATGCTATTTCTTGCACTGCAGTACTTCCTGCTTCACGAATATGGTAACCACTAATCGAAATGGTATTCCATTTTGGAACCTCATTACTACAATATTCAAAAATATCGGTAATTATTCGCATGCTTGGTTTAGGCGGATAAATATATGTTCCTCTTGCAGCGTATTCTTTTAAAATATCGTTTTGAATAGTTCCAGAAATTTTCTTGATATCGGCACCTTGTTTTTTTGCCAAAGCAATATAAAACGAAAGTAGGGTAGAAGCAGTAGCATTAATGGTCATGCTGGTGGTAATGTCTTGTAGGTTTATTCCATCAAATAAAGTTTCAATATCGCGCAAACTATCAATGGCAACGCCCACTTTGCCTACTTCACCTTCACTCATAGCATGGTCGCTATCATATCCAATTTGAGTTGGTAAATCAAACGCAACCGACAAACCCATGGTGCCATTTGCCAATAAATATTTATAACGTTTATTTGATTCTTCAGCAGTAGAAAACCCTGCATACTGACGCATGGTCCAAAGTTTTCCTCTGTACATATCGGGTTGAACACCTCTGGTATAAGGAAACTCGCCCGGTAATTCATTGTTTATATTTGAACCATCAGGTTGGTATAGGTTATTAATTATAATTCCACTATCAGTTGTAAATTTATTATCTGCCATAATTTTTTTGCTTTAAAGCTGCGCAAATATAAATAAACTATGCTTGGTTTTAAATGATAAACCTTAGCGAGTGTTTAAAAAAAATAGAGGTTAAAATTTAAAATTATTGCTAATTAATTGCTATTTTCTGGGTAAATATTGCTCCAAATTTTATCAATAAATTTCTACTAAAGAATCTCAAAAAAAAGTTCGAAAATTGATTTGCAAATCCTACAATAACAGAAGATTTTTTCCCTATATTTTTAAGTGAATAATTAACTACATCATTTGCTGTCATTCCATTTAAATTAACATTGGCAATGCTGGCAAATTCAGTTTGAGTTGGTCCAGGACAAACAGCCAAAACATCAATTCCTTTGTCTTTTAACTCATGCCAAATTCCTTCAGAAAACGACAATAAATAAGCTTTAGAAGCAGCATAATTTGACCAATAAGGAAGTGGTAAAAATGCAGCAGTAGAAGCAATATTTATAATTCCTCCTGAACCTTTTACAAGCATTTTATTTCCGAAATAGTGAGATAAAATAAGTGGTGCTTTGCAATTTACATCTAACAGCGAAAGTTGGTTTTCTAATTGATCGTTTAAAAAACTTCCAGTAATGGCAAAACCTGCGTTGTTTATTAGCAAGCCAATATCCAAATGATTGGTTTGTTCCATTAAGGTTTCTAAAAAATCTGGTTTTGATAAATCTAGAGAAATAACTAGTGTTTCAATATTGTTTTTAGCTATCAATTCAGCAGAAAGATTTTCTAATTTTTCTTTCCTTCGTGCTACCAAAACCAAGTTAAAATTTAAAGCAGCTAATTGCATAGCAAACTCAGCTCCAATACCCGATGAAGCACCAGTAATTAAAGCCCATTTTCCATATTTATTTATAAGTGGTTGCATGAATATTTTAGGAAGATTATTGTAAGTAAGTTTTATAAAAATAATGTTTGTTTATTAATTAGTAATTTTATTCATAATAGAATTTTTTTTGACTATTTTGTAATTCTATTTTTGAAATACTATCAATTTCTATTTCCTTATTTTTTAAATCCATAAACCTTGATTGAGCACCAACTAAATTATTATTGTGAATTAATGTTCTATCAAAATAAAAAATGGATCTTTTGTTTTTATATCCATATGTAACTCTCATTTCAATAGAAGGACTGTTAATTAATTCAAAATCATTTCCTTTTTTGTCTTTACATTGAATTGAAGTTATTGGATTGGCTTTATAATGATATGTTTCAAACATTGGTCCTCTAACGGTTACTTCAATTAATTTTGATGAGTCAATTTTCGCA
Source organism: Bacteroidia bacterium (assembly GCA_049318585.1). GTDB lineage: Bacteria > Bacteroidota > Bacteroidia > UKL13-3 > UKL13-3 > JAAFJM01. Next base: position 4,955 of record JBMOGB010000107.1, read on the forward strand.
AATTGATTTTTAAAACTTTCTCTCGAAATATAATAAGTATTACATGATGAGAGTAAAAGTGTGGTTGCTGAACCTAGAATTACAATTATTTTTTTTATCATTTTTTTCTAATCTAACACTCTTATACCTTTTTCCAAAGGAATTTTTTAGGCATAAAACGATAAGTAATACCTGTAGTTAATTGGTATTTTGCACCTATTTGTGTACCTCGCATATTTTGATAAAATGGAATATCACTCATCATGAAGAAAGTGAAGGAACCAAGGCTGTAATTAATTTGTGGAACAAACGAATATTTTTCACTTCCCGTTGAAATTACATCAATATTATATATAGCCAATAAATCAACGCCAGGTGCCGATTGCATGGCATCCATCCACTCACCTTTTGCTTGAAGAGTTAAGCCAATTTTCTTGAAAAAAGTTTTGCCAACAAATAAACCAACACTAAAATAATCACCAAATTTTTCACCCAACGGATTCCAACCTTTTTTTACATACATGGCATTGGCAAAAACTTTAAACTTCAGTTTTTTGTAGTCCCTCATGGCAAATCCGTAAAAGAATAAATCGTGCGAGCCATTAGTGGGCTGCACAGTTGGAGCCGATGTGGTGTATTGTTTTTGTCCAGTTGTGGGGTCTTCATAAACTACCGATGAATCGTTGTATTTTCCCAAAGGAATTTTAACTCCAAGTCCAACAGTAATTTCAGTTTGATGTTTGCTTTTCGATTTATTATAAATATCGTATCGAGGGAAAATAATTAAGTCGGCTATGCCTGATGATTTTTGAGTATTGTCAATGTTTTCAGGATGTAATTTAACCAAATCTCTATTTAAAAAGTAACCAGATTCGATAGAGAAAGTTAAGTTTTTTGTAACGCCATAAGCCATTCTAAAATACAAATAATTGCTATTAAGGTTATCAATTTTATTGACTAAAGCAGTGTCTAAAACATTGCCTGTAAATAAATTATTGGAATAAGAATATTGGTGATTTAAACCAAATTCCATTTGCCCATCTTGCAGTACTCCTTGTGAAACTCCACCTGCAATAGGACTTCCGCTTCCGCCCGAACAACAGCCTTGCGCATGAATATTGTTTGATAAAAAAACACTTAATAAACAATATATTAGGTAACGCATTTGAAAAAACCGTTTTAGTGTGAAACCGAAAACCGAATGATTTGTGAATTTTGGTCTGCATTTATCTTTAAAAAATAAATGCCATTGTTCAATGATTCAGTATCAAATTGTGACTCTAAATGAAAGCCTGTATTTTGTTTAAAAGAAGCAAAACTCTTCACTTTTGTTCCTAATAAATTGTAAATATCAAAACTGATTTCTGAAGCATTATTTAAATGATAATTTACTGTTAATAGATTGTTTACGGGATTAGGATAAATGCCCATTTTGAAATCATTTTGAATTGTTTCATTCAACCCAGAAGTAGCAATGGCATTATTAATTGCGGCTGTAAAATTAGCGTTGTTTAAACCATTATTCTGGTTGAAATAAATTTTATGATTGGTGCCAGCGATCACTACAATTTTTGGCATGCCAGACCCACCATAATTAGCTTGTGTTACTGTTTCATCCGAAATAATTGGAACTCCAGAAATGGTGTTTGAATTTGCCCAACTTACCAAGGTGGCACAAGGCGTATTTCCTGAATCATCGGTTAAATAATAGACTACTTTTCCTGGATTATTGGTTTCAAAAGTTTTGGAAATTGCTAAAGCTGATTTTGCAGGACCTATGCATGAACTGCAAGGGTGAACCATGGCTAAAACTATTACTTTTCCAGCATCTAATTCTGCAAAAAGATGACGAGATGTTCCACCACAATCATTCACTTTAAAATCAGTTGCCGTAGTTTGAGCTTTTGAATTTATTACGGTCAATAAAATTGTTAAAATAGCGAGTATTTTTTTGTTCATATATTTTATAATTATAAATTGAAAAATATTGTTTTATTTGCTCATCAAATTTATATTTATATTTAGCAATTGAAAAAAATTGTGAATAAAGTTTAGGTTCGTACATAATTTATTTTTCCATGATTCAGGTCATTTTTTTTAAATTTAGCAACAAATACATTTGACATCTTAAAACTATGGGTTCATCAGCACTAATACTATTATTACTTTGTGGAATTGCATTTGCAGGAGCAGGAATTCTACTTTCATTGGCAATTGCAAAAACGAAAAAAAATGCACAAAAAGGCGAAACTTACGAATGCGGAATTCCAACTACTGGAACTTCATGGATTCAATTTAACGTAGGATATTATTTGTTCGCATTAATCTTTTTAGTGTTCGATGTAGAGTTGGTTTTTATGTATCCTTGGGCTACAGTGGTAAAAGAAATTGGCATGCCAGCATTATTTGAAATATTGGTATTCATGTTCATTTTATTTATGGGATTGTTATATGCATGGAAGAAAGGAGCATTAGAATGGAAATAAATAAAAGTATGGAAGGTCCAATGACTTTTCCAGGACAAGTCCATGAAACTACCGATGGTGGAATATTAGTAACAAAACTAGATGATGTAATTAATTGGGCTCGCTCTAATTCATTATGGCCATTGGTGTTTGGAACTAGTTGCTGCGCAATAGAAATGATGTCGGCTGCGGGTGCAAAGCACGATTGGTCACGCTTTGGATTTGAAGTAGCGCGTGCTACACCAAGGCAAGCTGATTTAATTATAGTAGCAGGAACAATTGTAATGAAAATGGCTCCGGTTTTAAAACGTTTATACGACCAAATGCCAGAACCAAAATATGTAATTGCCATGGGCGCTTGCACTATTTCTGGTGGTCCGTTTTTTTATAATACTTATTCAGTAGTTAAAGGTGTTGATCACGTAATTCCAGTAGATGTTTTTATTCCTGGTTGTCCACCTCGCCCTGAAGCTTTGTTACATTCGATGATAACACTGCAAGAAAAAATTAAACACGAACAATATTTTAAAAAGAAAATAGAGGACGTTAGATGAACAACGAAGAACTAAAAAGCAGCATCAGTGCTATTTTGCCAACGGCAATTTATGATGAAACTGGAGAATTTATAAATGTAAATATTTCTTCAGAAGAGTTATATCCGTTAATAAACGAACTGCGTTCAAAAAGCGAATTTGATTTTGATTATTTGTTTTGTTTAACCTGCATTGATTGGAAAGACCATTTAATGATGGTTTACCATTTACTGTCAAAAACACATAAACACACCATTGTTTTAAAAGCTAAAATTAGCAATAGAGAAAACTCAGCCATAGAGACCGTTTGTAATATTTGGCGAACAGCCGAATTATTAGAACGTGAAGTTTTTGATTTATTTGGTGTAAAATTTATTAATCATCCCGATTTACGAAGATTATTTTTAAGCGATGACTGGGACGGTTATCCTTTAAGAAAAGATTACGTTGACGAAAATATGATATCATTATGAGAGGCCTGATAGAAGACGATTACGTAACAGAAGAAGGTGATTTTGTAATAAACATTGGGCCTCAGCATCCTTCCACTCACGGGGTGCTACATTTAAAAGTTTGGTTGGATGGTGAAACTGTTAAAAAAGTTCAACCCCATTTAGGATATATTCATCGCTCTATTGAAAAAATGAGCGAAAGTCTTTCTTACAGAAATTTTATTTTTGCTACTAGCCGCATGGATTATTTAGCGGCTCATATTAACAACGAAGCTTGCGCTTTAACAGTTGAAAAAGGTTTGCAATTAGAAGTTCCTGATAGAGCAAAATACATTCGTACCATTTTATCAGAACTAACTAGGTTACAATCGCACTTATTGTGGTGGGGTTGCACTGGGCTTGACTTAGGAGCAGTAACTCCTTTCTTTTATGCTTTTAGAGAACGTGAATCTATTATGGAAATAATGGAGGAAACCTGTGGAGCAAGATTGACCCAAAACTTTATGGTTCCAGGTGGAGTGATGTACGATATTCATCCTAATTTTCAGAAAAGAACCAAAGATGTAATGGTTCAAATAAAAGGTAAATTCCAGGAATACGATAATATTATGACTGGCAATGTAATATTTGAAAATAGAACAAAAGGTGTTGGATTTCTTTCAAAAGAAAATGCCATTTCATATGGTGTAACTGGTCCAACTGCTAGGGCTTCTGGCGTTAGTTGTGACATTAGAAAGTTGTATCCTTATTCTGCTTACGACAAAGTTCAGTTTGATGAAATATTAGGAACTGGTGGCGATTGTTATGCAAGATATATGATTAGAATGCATGAAATGAGACAATCTGTTTCAATAATTGAGCAATTAATTGACAATATTCCAGAAGGTGATTTTCAAGCAAAAACAAAAAATGTAATCAAACTTCCTAAAGGCGAATTTTACCAAAGAGTAGAAACTCCAAGAGGTGAGTTAGGTGTGTTTATAGTGAGTGATGGCGCTGCAAGTCCATACAGAATTAAGTATCGTTCGCCAGGTTTTTCAAATCTTTCTGCTTTGCCAATTATGGCAAAAGGAGGAAAAATTGGAGATTTAGTTGCGATTATGTCAACCATTGATTTAGTAATTCCTGATATTGACCGATGAGAATTTTATTAACTTATAGCTTTTCTTCTTTTGCAACTTATATTCATAATTTGCTTGCAGATTTGATAACAAATTCATTGCTACTTCAAGTAACCGAAATGGTAATATTAGGTGTTAGCCTGATTGCTTTTTTGGTAGTACTTTGTTTCTTTTTAGGATACATGGAGCGCAAGGTTGCGGCATTTATGGAAATTCGTTTAGGACCAAATAGAGTTGGACCAAAAGGTAGTATGCAAATTGTAGCCGATACTGTAAAACTTTTATTGAAAGAAGGATTAACTCCTGATAGTGCCGATAAGTTTTTATTTAATTTAGCACCTGTTATTATGGTAATTGCTTCCATGATGGTAATAGCACCTATTGCTTTTGCAAAGGATTTTCAATTGTATGATATCAATATTGGCGTGCTTTATGTTTCGGCTGTTTCTTCACTTGGCGTAATTGGAATATTAATGGCTGGTTGGTCAAGTAATAATAAATATTCATTGCTTGGTGCTATGCGTAGTGGTGCACAAATAGTAAGTTATGAACTATCAGTTGGATTATCGTTGATTTCAATAGTTGTATTGACTGGAAGTTTAAGTTTAGGCGATATAGTTAGAAGTCAAGAAAATGGCTGGTGGATAATAAAAGGACATATTCCTGTAATCATTTCTTTTGTAATTTTCATCATTGCATCAACCGCAGAAATTAACCGTGCACCGTTCGATTTAGCTGAAGCTGATCAAGAGTTGACTGGTGGTTTTCATACTGAATATGCAGGAATGAAATTCGCCATGTTTTTATTGTCGGAATACATTAATTTATTTGTGGTTTCGGCCATTGCAGCCACTTTGTTTTTAGGTGGATGGATGCCATTTCACATTGGTGGATTAGATGGATTTAACCACATCATGGATTTTGTTCCATCTTCAATTTGGTTCTTTTCAAAGACGTTTTTGATTATATTTATTATTATGTGGTTCAGGTGGACTTTCCCACGTTTGCGCGTAGATCAATTACTTACTTTAGAATGGAAATATTTATTGCCAATAAGCATGGTAAATGTAATCGTGATAACAGTGATGGCCATTATGGGTTGGCACTTGTAGGATATATAATGAATTATAAAGTATAAATAAATATAAATATGAAAAACAGAATTTTACTAGTTGTAATTAGTCTATTAGCTATTATTACATCATGTTCCAAGAATGAACCAACATCAACGGCTAATGGTAAAGACATTTTTATATGTGGTTCCGAATCAATAAATAATGTAGGAGTTGCTACAGTTTGGAAAAATGGAGTGCCTACTCATTTATCAGATGGAACAAATGGAGCTGGTGCTAGTTCAATAGTTGTATCAGGATCTGATGTATATGTAGCAGGTTCCGAATACAATGGAACAGTATCTGTTGCTAAAGTTTGGAAAAACGGAGTGCTAATTAATAATTTAACAGATGGAAAAAAAGATGCTAGTGCCAATTCAATATATGTATCTGGTAACGATGTATATGTGGCAGGTCAAGAATACAATGGAACAAGATATGTTGCCAAAGTTTGGAAAAATGGTGTGGCTACTAATTTATCGAGCGGAAAAGAAAATACAGATGCATTATCAATATTTGTATCAGGAGCAGATGTTTACGTGGCAGGTTATGAAAGTAATAGCACAAATAATTTGGCTAAATATTGGAAAAATGGTGTTGAAACAATTTTAACAGATGGAAAAAAAAGTGCTAACGCTAATTCAATATTTGTATATGGAGCCGATGTATATGTAGCAGGTCGAGAATACAACGGAACAGCTTTTGTTGCCAAAATATGGAAAAACAGCGTTTCTATTAATTTATCCAATGGTTCAAAAGATGCAGAAGCAAACTCAGTTTTTGTACAAGGAGCTGATGTACATGTGGTAGGTTATGAAAACAACGGCACAAAAGATGTGGCTAAATATTGGAAAAATAGTGTGGCTGCAATATTGTTGTCAGATACAGTAGATACTTATGCAAAATCAATATTTGTATCAGGATCAGATGTATATGTGGCAGGTAATGAAAGTGGAATTTTCACAAAACGTATAGCAAAATATTGGAAAAATGGAGAAACTACTAATATTGCTTTGAATTCAACAGCATTAGGTATTTATGTGAAATAATGGAGAATGGATAATTGTAAATGATAAGTTATGTATTATAAATAATTTCAAGAAACGAACAACTATCAACTAACAACTAAAAAAATATTATTTTCACACAAAATGAGCAACATTAAACTATTTGAAAGTACTGCAATACGATCTGTTTGGGTAGAAACCGAACAGAAGTGGTATTTTTCTGTTCAGGATGTTGTGGAAGTTTTAACTGATACTGTGGATGTTAAGGACTACATCAAAAAGATGAGAAAACGAGACACTCATTTAAATTCCAACTGGGGGACAATTTGTCCCCAAGTTGAAATGGAAGCTGTTGATGGTAGAAAGCGTAAAATTCAGGAGGTAAACAAGGAGGGAATGTGGCTGGCATAGCAAGACGCAATCTCGAATCAAAGACAGGTAATAAAGTAGTATCAAATGACAATTTTTTACCTGT
>JBMOGB010000108.1:0-12037 GCA_049318585.1 Bacteroidia bacterium
TTCTTATTGCTTATTGCCAATTGCTTATTGCCCATTGTCTCCTTCCACTTCGCTCAGGATGACAAGTTCTCATTGCATATTGCTTATTGCATATTGCCAATTGCTTATTGCCAATTGCATATTGCTCATTACCTACTTACAACGCGTTAGGAACACTTTTTAAAAATTACATACCAAAAATCAAAACATTTTATCCTTCAAAAATTCCTAAAACTTCCAAAATATTATTTAATTCTTCAAAGTCTTTTACGCCTGTTTTTTCCTCATCGCCACCTGTAATATTTAACGCAAAAGGATGATAAGTTTCTGTAATACTTTTGATGGTTTTTGATGAAGTATTTAAGCCCCAAATTATTTTATTATTGGCACATATTTCTTTCAATTGTTCAGTTGATATTGAAATATTTTCGTTGCTTGAAAACAAATGAAAAGCATCTACTTTATCAGAAAAAGCAGCCATTTCAGTTGTTAATAATTCTATATTGTATAAGCTAATATCTAGTTTTTTAATAATTGGTTTGTCAATTTCTGCTAAATCTGTTGGCAATAAATTATTGTGTAATTCTACAATATCAATGTTAAGCATTTCGGTAATTGCCATTATTTCATTGATAGTTTGATTACCAAACTCAGCCACCACAAAGCATCCGCTTGTCCAATCAATAATTTGTTTGGCCTTAACTGGTGGAATATAATTGATGTTATTGTTATCGAAACAAAAACCCATGTATTCAATTCCAGCAGCAGCTGCAAAGCGTGCATCGCTTAAGTTTGTAATATTACCCAACTTAATTTTCACAGTTTGGTCGTTCATTTAGTCTTATCTTTTTTTATAAATTGGCACATTGCTACAAGCTTCGCCATACATTAAACTTTTTACTACTGGCAGTAATTTTTTGCTTATTTCTACATAAGCAGAAACTGGCATTTCATTATGACTACAGCCTTTAATAATTATTCTTTTATCGGTGTAATCAGTTGCATTTATTTGAGCTATTGCATCGTGGTATAAAGTAATTTCTAATTGCTCTAAATTGCCAAATACATAACGATTGGTATATTGCTGCACAGCAGCAGCCAAAAGCATATAAGCCCAAGTAGGAACTAAGGCATCGGTGCTACAATAAAAGGCAATATTTTTGTTCTGGTATTGTGTCCAATCATGGTTTTTAACAAATTCTCTAAAGTCTTTTTCCTTTAAAATCAATTCTCTAAAAAGCCAATCTTTTATATCAAATAAAACACGTTCGCCTGTATGTCTAAATGTTTCCAAATCGATGGTAATTATACCACTATTGGCTACTTTATTTTCAATTAAATCGGGTTCTTGCAATTCCATTTTTTTACTATTTATTTCTTAGAAGTAAAACTAAGTGTCAAATTATAAAATTTCAAGTTCGAGGCTTGCGAAAATAAAAAAAATGGGAGTTTGCTAGGCGCAAATCACTAATTTTATATTGAGCAAAACGAAGTAATTGGAATTTTATAGCGGACGCTATTTTATTTTACAATCATGGTTCTGGTAATGGTTTTTTGTCCCAAAACTTGCACCACATTGGTATCGCTTTTTATACCACTTTGAGCGCGTAAATAATAATTACCTTGTAAAATATAACCAAAATCGGCTATTCCACTAACTGAAGAAACTGTGTTTAAATAAAAATTTCTTTTTAAATCTTCGTAAGTTGGATATAAAAAAACTTGCGCTCCATTAATTACAGCATTGTTATTGGTTCCATCTAAAACTGTAACTTTTAATCGTCCAGAATATTGCGAACTATCAGAAGTAATAATAGTCTGACTAGGGGTTGAAACCGTGTCTGATTTGCTACAAGCTAAAAAACTCACCAAAACCAAAGCGGTGTAAAATAATTTGTTCATATTTATATTTATTTTATTTCAGAAACCTTTAGTGTATTTACTCTTGAACGCTGTGTAATTGGCATACTTGCAGTGTTTATTACCAACTGGCCAGGCTTTATAAAACCACCTTTTAGTAAATTATCATTCACATCTTGCATCGAATCATCGGTACTTTCAAACTCGCGGTACAAAAAGCCACGAACACCCCAAACTAAACTTAAAGTATTAACCAAACGAGGGTTGGTTGTAAAAATAAAAATATTTGCTTTTGGGCGAAATGATGAAATTTTATAAGCAGAATAACCCGAAAAAGTCATACCAACAATGGCATGAGCTTTTAAATGATCGCTTACTTTAACAGCTGTAAAACAAATTTCATCCGAAAAAAATGTTTCACTTTCTGCGTTTGGTCTTACACCTTTAAAATAGGGCGCATTGGTATTAGTTTCCACTTCCAAAATTGTTTTTTGCATGTAACGAATTGCATCAACAGGAAATGCTCCAACACTGGTTTCAGCGCTTAACATTACAGCATCGGCACCATCCATTACTGCGTTAGCAATGTCGTTTAATTCAGCACGAGTAGGAACAGGACTTACAATCATGCTTTCCATCATTTGTGTTGCAATAATTACAGGTTTGCTGGCTTCAATACATTTTTTTACAATGCGTTTTTGAATAACCGGCACTTGCTCCATTGGCATTTCTACACCCAAATCGCCACGAGCAACCATAATTCCGTCAGATGCTGCAATGATTTTGTCAATATTGATTACCGCTTCTGGTTTTTCAATTTTTGAAATAACACGCGGTCTCCAATCATTTAATTCTATAATATTTTTAAGAAAAATAACATCGTTTTCGTTTCTAACAAACGAAAGTCCAACCCATTCTACTTTGTTTTCTATTCCAAATTTCAAATCATCCAAATCCTTTTGAGTCATGCTTGGAATGCTCATTTTGGTGTTAGGTAAATTAAATCCTTTTTTGTTCGAAAGCCAACCTCCTACTATCACTTCAGCTTTTATTAAATTCTTTTTATTGGTTTCAATTACTTTCAATTCAAGTTTTCCATCATCTAATAAAATGCGTTCTCCAGGGTTTACATCTTTAGGTAAATTCTCAAAATTTACATAAACTCTATTACTAGTTCCAATACATTTTTCGGTGGTAACTTCTATAATTTCGCCATTTATTAACTCTACTTTTCCGTTTTCCATTTCACCAACTCTAAGCTTGGGCCCTTGTAAATCAAGTAACATACAAACATTAGTTCCCAATTGTTCGTTAGCTAATTTTATGTTGTCAATTACTTGCTTGTGATCTTCGTATGAACCATGTGAAAAGTTTAAACGACAAACATCAACTCCTTCTAAAATTATTTCTTTCAGTTTTTCTAAACTACTGGTTGCGGGTCCTATGGTTGCTACTATTTTGGTACGGTTAAAAAGTGCTTTGTTCATTATCTATTTTTCTAAAATTTTGTTATAAAATTAAATTTACTTTTTGTTTCAGTCTGCTTTGATCTATTTTACTAATGAGCTGAATTTCATTAATAGTTTTCATGTTTTTCAAAAATAATTTTTCGTCAAAAAAAGTCAAACCACCTTCAATTAAAATAAAATATTTCATGGCTCTTAACTCTGTAAAAAGTGAAATATTATCATCGTAATTAGCAAAAAAAGTATAAGTTAAATGGTTTAACTCATCATTGTAAACGAATTTAGTAAAGTAAAAGTTTTCGTTTTCCAAATCATTGTACCATTCAATACTGTTATCTTTTGCTAAATCAATTTCTGTAGCACGATTAATTAACCATGCTAAACGAGAATTTCTTTCACTACAAATTAAGCCGTAAAAAAAACTTTCGTCCTCATTATCAATATCTAGTGTAAACTTTTTCAATCAAAAAAAATCGAGCGAATATACTGTTTGTAAATGAGTAATTGATGTTAAATTGATTTTATTTTGAACAATTGATTGAATAAAATTTATTTAAGTTTTTATAAATTATTGAAATTCATTTCGACAAGCTCAATGACTGAATAATCAACAAATACGAAAATACTGTAAAAATTTAATTCAAAATTCTATCCAATTGCTTCATGCAAATTAGGCAATTTACCTAATTGTTTTAAATAAGAAACATGTGAATTGATGGCACTAAAAAGTGTTTTATTTTCTAAATGTGGAACACCAAATTCTTTAGCTGTTTGCTTTACTATTTTTGCTATAGCAGGATAATGAACATGGGAAATTTTTTGAAACAAATGATGTTCCACTTGAAAGTTTAAACCTCCAATATACCACGATAAAAATTTGTTATCTGGCGCAAAATCAACTGTTGTATTCAATTGGTGAATAGCCCAATCGTTTTCAATAATTCCATCTTTATTTGGCATTGGGTGAGTGGTATTTTCAACAGTATGTGCCAACTGAAAAACGGTTGTTAAAATTAATCCTGAAAAAAAGTGCATCAGCGCAAAGCCAGCAAATACTGAACCAAACGACATATTGAAAAAGTAAATGGGAACAAAAAACATTAAGAAAAAATAGAAAATTTTTACTCCAATAATTTTTGCTAGTATAAACCTGTTTTCTTTTGGTTTACTATTGTTTACTCCATTATTTGTAAACTGATAAAACTGAATAAAATCTTTGGCTACAGCCCAATAAAATGTAAGCAAACCATAAAAAAAGAAAGCATATAACCACTGAAATTTGTGAAAACTTTTTTGCTTGGTATGAGGCGAAAACTTTAAAACTAATCGGTCAGAAATATCATCGTCTAAATAAGTAATATTTGTATAAGTATGGTGCAATATATTGTGTTGTAGTTTCCAATTAAACACTGATCCTCCTAATAAATTTAAAGTATGTCCCAGCCAATAATTTACATTTTTATTGGCCGAATATGCGCCATGGTTTGCATCGTGCATTACACTCATTCCTATGCCTGCAAGAGCTATTCCCATTATGCTCCACAGCAATAAACTAATACCAAAACTTGGTTGAAATAATAAAATATAAACAAAAGGTAACAAATATGCCGAAAGCAAAGTGATGGTTTTTAAAACCATTCCTGAATTAGCATATTTTGAAATGTTGTTTTCAGTAAAATACTGATCTACTTTGTTTTTAAGTACGGTATAAAATTCTGATTTGTTTTTATCTACAAATTTTACTGAAGCTTTTAAATCTGACATGTTACAAAGTAAACTACTTTGTGTTAATTTACTAATATTTAAAACAAATCTTATAATTTTTATAGATAAAAAAAACAAAAGCATAACAAAACAACTTACTATTGTATAAATCAAAAAAACATGATAAACTTTGAATTTAAAAACCCAACCAAAATTCATTTTGGAAAAGGATTGATTGAAAAAATAGCAACAGAAATTCCTACCAATGCTAAAGTATTAATGCTTTACGGGGGAGGAAGTATCAAAAAAAATGGTATTTATGAGCAAGTAAAAAATGCACTTCAATCGTTTGAAGTAGTAGAGTTTGGTGGCATTCCTGCCAATCCAGAATATGCTATTTTGTTAAAAGCTTTAACAGTAATAAAAGAAGAAAAAATTACTTATTTATTGGCAGTTGGAGGTGGTTCAGTAATTGATGGGACTAAATTTTTGGCTTCAGCAGCATTATATGAGGGCAATAATCCTTGGGATATTTTAGAAAAAGGAATAAGAACTGAAATAGGAATGCCATTTGGAGTTGTGTTAACTTTACCAGCAACAGGTTCAGAAATGAATTCTGGTTCAGTTATTTCAAGGCATGAAACCAATCAAAAATTAGGAATGGGCGGACCAGGATTATTTCCTCAATTTTCCATTTTAGATCCACAAGTTATTAGCTCAATTCCTGCTAATCAAATTGCGAACGGAATTGTAGATGCTTTTACACATGTGCTGGAACAATACATGACTTATCCAACTGGAGCCATGTTACAAGACAGAATTTCGGAAAGTATTATGCAAAATTTAATTGAAGTAGCACCGCAAATTTTAAAAAACCCGAGTGATTATAATGCGCAATGTGAATTCATGTGGAGTTGTACAATGGCATTAAATGGTTTGATTCAAAAAGGTGTACCAACCGATTGGACTGTACATGCAATTGGCCATGAATTGACCGTTTTATTTGGCATTGACCATGCGCAAACATTAGCTATTATAGCACCAAGTCATTACCGATATAATTTTGAAAACAAAAAAGAAAAATTAGCACAATATGCCTCAAGAGTTTGGAATGTAACCGAAGGAACATTGGAAGAAAAAGCCAAAGCTGCTATTGATAAAACAGAAGCATTTTTTCAATCAGTTGGAATAAAAACGCATTTGAGTGAATACACCAATAAATATAAAGAAGCAGCTCCATTTATATTTAAAACTTTTACCGCACGTGGTATGAATAAATTAGGCGAACGCCAAAATATTACTCCTTCCGATGTAGTGAAAATTGTAGAAATGAGTTATTAGAAATTTTTATTCAATAATAAAAAAAGCCATCAGAAAATAATTTCTGATGGCTTTTTTTATGCACCAATACAACTTTTTAAATCGTGTACTTGGCTTTCCCAAAGTTGATAAGTATATTTTTCTTCACTTTCCTCGGCATAGTCAGTAATTACTAAAGCTACATCATCGGTAAGTTCATCTACATTGATATCAAATTCTAAAAATTCATCTTTTTCAGAATCTGTCCATTTGAATTTCATGCTTTTGTTATTTACTTTTTTTATTAAATCAGCACTCGTTTCTTCACCTTCCCATTTAAATTTAAACAAGTTATTTCTAATATCTACATCTACACAAAACCATTGCGATAAGCCGCTAGGAGTACTGATATAATTAAACAATAAAGCTGGTGAAGCTTTAATTGGAAATTCCATTATTATTTGTTTACGGGCCATTATTGCGCTATATTTTAATTATTGAGCGTGAGCAAATATAATTTTTACTTTCACACTGCAAAGTTTATGATAAAAAATTCTTTAACATTCCACCTAATCCACCACTTTCACCTTCGTTTTTATTTGAACCAAACATGTTTACTAACATTCCACTCAATCCACTTCCACCCAAATTACTTAATAATCCTTGAACATTGAATGAATCGTCATTTGGATCATTAGTTTTTGAAATTAATTGATCCATTACCTGAGGAATTAAACTTTGAGCTATGTTACCTGCATCTACGCTATTTACATTAAACTTTGAAGCCAAAGTAGTTCCTAAATTTGATATTATTCCTGATACAATTGGATTATTTGATAAATTTCCATTGCTCTTTAAAATATCAGTTAAACCAGCTATATTTCCTTTCGAAACTTCACTTTTCAAACCATTAATAATTGCGCTTCCAGTTTCTGAAATTGCAGCATCGTTGTGTTCATTATTTATTGCTTGGTTATTTACTATTAAATCGCCCGCATTTTCTTTTATTAAATTTATTAAGTTTTCTATCATATTGGGTCCAAAAATATGGGTTTTATTTAAATTGAAATATTATTTTTTTGATTAAAGTATTTTTTTAGATTTTCGGTTGTAAAAGCATTCAAACAATTTTCTTTTGAAAGGCCACCTTTTCTTGCTATTTGCAAGCCGAAATACATGTCTTTTAGTCCTTCTAAATTGTGTGCATCGGGATTAATACACAACATAACTCCCTTGTTTAAAGCATAATCAATATATCGCCAATCTAAATCTAAACGGTAAGGATTTGCGTTAATTTCAATGGCTACTTTATTGGCTGCACATGCATCAATTATTTTTTTATGATTTATAGGATAACCTTCTCTTAACAATAATAATCTGCCTGTTGGATGTCCTAAAATTGTAGTATAAGGATTTTCAATGGCTGAAATTAACCTGCTCATTGCTTTTTCTTCATTCATTTTCAAAATACTATGAACCGATGCAACCACATAATCAAAACTTGCTAAAACATCATTTGCATAATCCATTTGTCCGTTATATAAAATATCGCATTCTATGCCTTTAAAAATAGTGAAATTCGGATTGCTTTTATTCAGCTTATCTATTTCTGTATGTTGGTTAATAATTTGCTCTTCAGTTAAACCTTTTGCATAAAAAGCAGCCTTACTATGGTCGGCTATTCCAAAATAATTATAGCCTAATTTTTCACATGCTTTTGCCATTTCAGCTATGGTATTTAACCCATCGCTCCAAGTAGAATGATTATGCAAAGCGCCTTTTAAATCAGTGTATTCAATTAAAGTTGGAAGATTATTTTGCTTAACTAACTCCACTTCATTTGTACCTTCTCGCATTTCAGGAAAAATGTAAGGCAATTGAATACTTCTATATATTTCTTCTTCGTTATTGGCTTGTTTATTTATAGCTTTTAAATCCAATAATTCTAAATGTTTTTCATTGGCTGTTTTTTCAAACAATTGCCATACAAAATCTTCATTTTTACACGTTGAAATTATCACAGGAATTTGTTCATATTTTGCTTTAAATATAGTTTCGTCTTTTTCTGTTTCGGTAAATAAATTACTATCAATTAAAATATTTTCTATTTCATTCATGTCGTTGCTTGCTACCAATATTTCTATGGCATCTATCACTTCCATTTTTCTTCTTATTGCACCGCAAAGCGAAACATTTTGAATCATTTTTATGCTTTGCAATTTCTTTACTAAATCAAACGCATTTTGTTCTACTTTGGCATAACGAAACTTGTTTGCACTGGCATACATAAACTCTATTTGATTGATTACACTTTGCTGTGTTTTTAAACCAAATCCTTTAGCTTGAGCTAACCTATTTTCCTTACAAGCATAAAGTAATTCACCTATTTCATCTATTTCTAATTCTTTCCAAATAATGGCAATTTTTTTAGGACCAATGCCTTTAATTTTCATCATCATCAAAACACCTTCGGGCGTACTTGCTAATAAATCGTTCAGTTCAGCAAAACTTTCAGTTTTGTTAATTTCATCAATTTTAGCAGCTATTCCTTTACCAATTCCTTCTATTTTTTCTAACTCAGGAATTGATAAATTTTCAAGTGGAATTAGCATTTTATCAATTCTGAAAAATGCATTTGTAAACTGTTTTATTTTAAAAGGGTTTCCGCTATGAAGCTCGCTTAAATCAGCAAAAAGTTTAAATAAATCGGCAATATCTGAGTTAGTCATTAGTGTAATTTTTTATAAATAATAGGTTTAATAAAAGCCAACCAAATGTAAATTAATATGGTAGCTAAGCCAGCAATAAAAAAAATAAGTGATACCGATTTAGGAATGTTAAAATAAAAATCACTCATCATCCAAGCGCTGTTAGCTAGTATCCAAAATATAATAGCAGTGTTCACTAAAATAGTGGTTAATTTTTGACTTGATAAATAGGTAACATAAAACGCCATTGCTAATGTTGGTAAAATCATAAATGCACCTGCTGCTTTAAATTCCAACATCCAAAACATGTCTTTTACTAACCAAAAAACAATATGCAAGTTTTCTGTTTTACGTATTTTATCATTCATTTACAATATCAATCAATCCTTTTTTGCCTTTGGCAATAATAGGAAAATTGTTCTATTTCTCTTTTTAAATTGAGTTGATATTTTTTTTATAAAAAATGTTTTTTTTAAGATAATTCATTAATTATTCGCTATTTGTTTGAATCAATAAATATTTATATTTACCGAAAAATAATTTACCATAATGCAAAAACGTGAATTTATTAAAACCTTGGCTTTAGCAGGAATATCTTTGCCTTTAGCAGCTAAAAATACAGAAGAAATGTTTCATAAATTTCAAAATTATTCAGCATCTCAAATGGCAAACGATGATGAGTTTTGGAATAATTTAAGAGGAATTTATAAACTAAAAACTGACTATATAAACTTAGAAAATGGCTATTATTCTATGATGCCACAAACAATTTTGAATGATTATATAGCCGAAATAAAATTGTTAAACTTTCATGCTTCGTATTACATGCGAAAAAAAATGACAGATGATAAAATTGCTGTAAGGCAAAATCTTGCACAGTATTTAAAGTGTGAATTGAACGAAATAATTGTAACCAGAAACACTACTGAAGCCATGAACACTGTAATATGTGGAATGGATTGGAAAGCTGGCGATGAAGCTATTATGGCTTATCAAGATTATGGTGCCATGCTAGATATGTTTAAACAGCAAGGGGAAAGATATGGAATTATAAATAAAATAATTAACATTCCTAATCATCCAAAATCTGATGATGAAATGGTTGCTTTATACGAAAATGCCATTACTAAAAACACCAAATTATTAATGGTTTGCCACATGATAAATATAACTGGACAAATTTTACCTGTTAGAAAAATATGCGACATGGCTCATCAACATAACGTAAAAGTGGTGGTAGATGGTGCGCATGCCATTGCTCATTTCGATTTTAAAATTTCAGATTTAAACTGCGATTATTATGCTAGCAGTTTGCATAAATGGTTAAGCGTTCCTTTGGGTGCTGGATTATTATATGTGAAAAATGAAAACATTGAAAATCTTTGGCCAGTAAATGGAGAATATAGTTACGATAAAAAAGACATTAGAAAACTGAATCATACTGGAACACAACCTATGGCAACAGAATTAAGCATTGCTCATGCAATAAAATATAATGAATTGATTGGAATAAAAAGGAAGGAAGAACGATTAAGATATTTAAAAAATTATTGGGTAAATAAAGTAAAAGAGTTTAAAAATATTGAAATAAATACGCCTTTTGACAATGAAAGAAGTTGTGGAATAGCCAATGTAGGAGTTAAAAATTTAAAGCCAGCTTACATGGCTCAAATTCTTTTTGATAAATATAAAATTTGGACTGTTGCCATTGATAATCCAAAAGCAAATGTGCAAGGTTGTAGAATTACACCGGGAATTTTTACTACTATTGATGAGCTAAATGTTTTGGTAAATGCTTTAAAAGAAATGAGTGCTTAAAAAATAAAAACATGAAACTACTTACTTACATATCAGGAGCTGTTTTTAGCTCAATTTCAGTAATTGCAATTTTGTTTAAAATACTACACTGGGTTGGAGCCGACATGCTTTTATTCTTTGGTTTTTTGGGCATTGCATTTTTATTCATACCCTTTTTTACTATCTATAATTACGATAAAAAGTCCAAATAAATTTTATTTCTTTTTCTTTTTTGATCCTGTTTTCTGAATGTTTGGATTTCCAATTTCATTATTCAAAACCGCACTTTCATAGTCAACCATAATTATGTTTAAAGGATAATAATCGTAAAGCAAAATTATTCTATGTGTTATGCCTTTATCTGTAAATTTATCAATGGCAGCAATGGTATACGCTCGTCCGCCCATGGAACATGGAAGGCGTTTTCCATCTAAATTTTTGGTGTTAAAAAAAGCATGGCTCAATCCTTTACCCGTTAAAGAATCAACATTGGTTTTATCGTAAATTTCATTTCTACTATAAATTTCAATTCCAACAAATTCAGGTTTGTTTTCTTTACATGCTTTAACAAATAATTGATTACCAACTTTTATAAAAAGATTGTTTTTTTGCTGTGCAATGGAAAGCAAATTTGTTATAAAAAATAGGGAGAAAAATAGTGTTTTCATATTATGCTTTTACTACTAAAACTGGAATGTTTACTAAATGTCGAACCTCATCAACAGTTGAGCCAAAAATAATATCGCTTAAACCAGCATGACCATGAGCACCTAAAACCAATACATCAATATTATTTTCAGAAATTATTTTGGCAATTTCTTTGGCTCTATTTCCAAAACCCAATTGTGTTTTAGTATTGAAACCTAATTTTTTCAAATCATTACTGTATGATTCTAAGTTATTTAAATCCATTTTGGTTTCCAAATCCAATGCATCTTTTCCCAATCGTTTTGCAATAGCCGATTCAACAATATGAATCAATAAATAATCAATTTCTTTTCCTCCCAAAGTTAACGCATGTTGAATGGTAGCTTGATCTTGTTTTCCAAAATCTACAGAAATTGCAATGTGTTTGTATTTGGCAAATTCTATTTTATTGATATGTAACGCATTGCCATGAGGCACAATATTTTTATGTTTTGTAAGTTTAATAAATAGAGGGTTGAAAGTAATATAAAACAATAATAATAAAGCAAAAATGCAAATAGAAATGACTATTATTTT
>JBMOGB010000109.1:0-11984 GCA_049318585.1 Bacteroidia bacterium
ATTATTTAACTGCTAAATCCGGTTTTGAAAATGCTAGTTTGCTTTTAAGCAAAAACGAAAAACTAACTTTTGCTTTAACTGAACAATACAGTGCTTGGAATACTGCTCCAAGTATTGGTGGTTTAAAACTAATTTTCGATTTACCCGCAGTGGCAGTTGTATTAGCCATTACCGCCTTAATTTATAGAGGAGTGCATGAAACCAAAAAAGCCAGTAATATTTTTGTAGCTATCAAATTATTTGTGATTGTTTTGGTAATTATAGTTGGGGCTTTTTATGTAAATACTGATAACTGGAGCCCTTTTATGCCTAACCATTTAACAGGAGTTTTACAAGGAGTTTCTTCTGTTTTCTTTGCCTATATTGGTTTTGATGCTTTGGCAACTACAGCCGAAGAATGTAAAAACCCAGAACGCGATTTACCAAAAGCCATGATTGCTTCCTTAATTATTTGTACTGTTTTATACATTCTTATTTCACTCACTTTAACCGGAATGATTAGTTATAAAGAGTTAGCCGTTGGTGATCCGTTGGCTTTTGTTTTCGAAAAATTAAATGTAGGTTGGATGAGCGGAATAGTAGCTGTAAGTGCTGTAATAGCAATGGCTTCGGTGCTTTTGGTTTTTCAAAATGGGCAGCCAAGAATTTGGATGAGCATGAGCCGCGATGGATTATTACCTAAAAAATTCAGTAAAATTCATCCTAAATTTAAAACACCCGCTTTTTCTACCATAATTACTGGTGGCTTAGTTGCCATTCCAGCATTGTTTTTAAATTTAAAGGAAGTAACCGACTTAAGTAGCATTGGAACTTTGTTTGCTTTTGTGTTGGTAAATGCGGGTGTTATTCAAATGGAAACTCACCGAAACCCAAGCCATAAAGGATTTAGAGTTCCTTACATTAGTGGAAGAATAATTATGCCTTTACTGTTTTTAGTAAGTATTTTTATGTTCATTGTTTTCGATGAAAATAAAATATTCTTAAACTTTGATTTTGGCTTAAATTTTCCTGCTTATAGCTTTTGGATATTGTTTGCAGCCATTGCTGTTTTAAGTTTTTTACATCGTTTTTCACTGCTTCCAGTATTAGGAATGGTAACTAACTTTTATCTAATGACACAGCTTAATAAAAGCAATTGGATAGCCTTTGGAGCTTGGTTAATTATTGGCTTATTTATTTATTTTCTTTATGGCAGAAAACACAGTAAATTGAAACATGTTGTTGGGTAATTGGTCAAATATTTTTTAAAAAATATTCCAAAACTTAGCATCTAATATTTTTAAAATATCCTGAGATCTTTTTTTGTATTCTGTGTTTTGATTTACCAATTGTTCAAAAATAACTTTTGCTTCTGGAATTCTATTGGCTTTTAGCATGGCTAATGCCATATACCAACGAGCTGTAGTTTTGTCTTTAAACATTTTAAACGATTCAGCCGATTCATCAAAATGGCCAATGGAAATATTGGTATAACCCACTTTAAAATAACAAATTCCCAAATACAAATTATAATAACCATCATCTTCCAATTGTGGTTCAAATTTTTGGAAAGTTTCCATTGCTAATTGATAGTTTCCAAGTGTATAAAACTTCATAGCAGGAAGCGCTAAACTTGCAGTATCGGTAAACGAATCGGGGGAAGTATATAGGTTGGGATAAATTTTAAAATTTTCGGTAATGATAGAATCTACATCTACATTTTTATACTTACTTGGGTTGTAAATAAGCCAAACTATGCCACTTATTAGCGTTAGAATTAGCAGTATTATCAAAAAATTTAGGGCTAATTTCATCGTAATTATCTCATGTCATTTATTTCAACATTTGGATATTTTTTTGGATTGAATGTAAAATATCCATCGTCAAATTTAATGTTAGGAATTTGATTTGTAATGCTATAAGTATGAATACTGCCGTTTTTGTCAAAAATTACCGTTTTAATTATTTGCTGGTTATTTTTTTCAACATACAATTTTATTTTAAAATAATTTCTCTTTTTGTCTTTTGGTGCAAGTTCTATAACTGTTAATTCTCTGCCGCCCTCTTTTACAGTTTCGCCCATTTTACTTACAAAACCTTTGTTATACATTGTAAATATATCATCTAGTTTCATAATTCCTTCTTTAGGCTTATAATTCTGAACATTTACTTCATTAATTTCTTTGCTGTAAGTCCATTGAGTTTTATTATCGCAAATAATGGTTTGCCCTGCAATGTCTAACCTGAATTTATTGCCTTTAATTACAATATTTCCTTTTTGTTTTTCACTTATTTTTTCGGCTTTACTTTCAATATTGTAAGTAAAATCGGCTTTTATAGAACTGAATTTTTTGTATCGTTTGCTAATTTTGTTAATTAACAAATCAGATTCTTTACTGCTTTGAGCTATACTGCTCAAAGTCAATAAACTTAGTATTATTAATAAATATTTTTTCACGGTGCAATATTATTGGTTTTTGAGTGAAGCTACTATAAAAATTTACTATCTAAGGTTTTTATTGATTTCAATTACCTTATTTACTATCATAAAAAGATATAATCCAGGCCAAATTAATGCTGATTTATTATCGTAATTTACTAAAATAATACACGTAATTATTCCAATACAAAACGAGGTAACAACCACACTTACAAGCTGCAAGGTCATGTTTTGGGTTTTTATTAGTGAAAGTCCTGTAAAAATTAATAACATTATTACAGAAAAAATGGTGGTTATTATTGCTATGTTCATATTTTGCAACAAATATGAAATACCAAGTATCAATAAACAAGGCTTTTGAAAATTTTATTGAAATAGAAGCCAAAATCATTTCAACTGAGGCAAATGTGATGTTGCAACTGCCAGCATGGCGACCAGGAAGATATGAATTAGCCAACTTTGCAAAAAATATTAGGTGCTTTAAAGCAATATCAAAAAATGGTGTTGAACTTAAAGTTAGAAAACAAACCAAAGACAGTTGGGTAATTTATAATACTAAAAATAATGACGAAATTACTATTTCGTACGAATATTATGCTAACCAATTAGATGCAGGAGCTTGCTTTATTAATAATGAACAATTGTATGTAAATCCTGTTCATTGTTTTATGTATGAAGTTGGTAAAATGGAGGAACCCTTTGAAGTAAAACTCAATATTCCTGCCGATTATAAAATTGCTTGCCAACTACCAAGTTCAAATAATACACTGTTTGCTCAAAATTTTGATCAATTAGCCGATAGCCCTTTTATTGCAAGTAACAGCTTGCAACATCATGTGTTTAAAGTGAATAATGCCAATATTCACTTTTGGTTTCAAGGCAAACACGAAATAGATTTAGTAAAATTAGAATCGGATACAATAGCTTACACGGCCTTACAAATTGATATTTTCAAAGAATTTCCTTGTACTGATTATCATTTTTTATATCAAATTTTACCAACTCCTTTTAGGCATGGAGTTGAGCATGCCGATTCAACCGTAATAGCAATGGGATTGGGCAATGACATGCTTCGCGATGATTTTTATAATTCGTTATTAGCCATTAGTAGCCACGAACTTTTCCATATGTGGAATGTAAAAAGAATTCGTCCGGCTAGTATGTTTCCTTACGATTTTACCAAAGAAAACTACAGCACATTGGGCTATATTTACGAAGGTGTAACCACTTATTATGGCGATTTGATGTTACTTAGAAGTGGTGTTTGGAGTTGGGAACAATATGCTGAAAGTTGGAATGACGATTTTTTACGTCATATTTCCAATCCTGGAAATAATAATTATTCGGTGGCAGAATCAAGTTTTGATACTTGGCTCGATGGTTATGTGCCAGGCGTTGCCGCCCGAAAAGTGAGCATTTATATAGAAGGAATGTTAGCTGCCATGATTGCAGACTTAACCATTATAAAAAACTCAAATGGTAAATATAGCCTCGATAATGTATTGCACGATTTGTACCATTTATACTATAAAAACAACAAAGGATACACTGAAACCGATTATCAGTTACTTTTAGAAAAATATGGTCAAGAAAGTTTTGAACAATATTTTGAAAAAAATATTTGGGGCAAAAACAACTTAATAGCTGATTTACAAAATATTTTACCTTACTTTGAATGCTCAATAAATAACAATAAGTTAACAAAAAACATAAATGCAGAAAATAATTTGCTATTTAATTTTTTGTTGAGCCGATAGCTCTATATATTTGAAACATCATTTAAACCAATGTTTTTTACTATGCAAAAAGTAAAGCTCGAATGCGAAATGTGCGACTCAAAAGCCATTTCATTTATGAAATTCTGTAACCCTGAAGAAGTACACGCAGTTGCTACTGGCAAATCATGTGGACATTACAAAAAAGGGCAAGCCATTTTCTATGAAGATAATTTACCACTTGGAATTTATTGTATTACCAAAGGAATTGTAAAAATAACTCGTAGTAATAATTTTGGTAAAGAACAAATTTTGCGTTTTGCAAAAGAAGGTGAATTTTTAGGTTACCGTGCCGTAATAGCCGATGAACCTTTAACTGCCACTGCCACTTGTATTGACGATGTTATAGCTTGTTTTATTCCACGTCAGGTGTTTTTAGATTTATTGCAAAGCAATGCCGAAATAAACAAACAAATGTTTAAAGCACTTTGCCACGACATGGGTTTAAATAACGAAAAAGTGCAAAGCTTAGCTCAAAAAAGTGTGAGAGAAAGGGTTGCTGAAACCATTTTATATTTGCACCAAACTTTTGCTACCAAATCGGTAGAGGAGGAGCCAGTTATTCCTATTAGTTTGCCTCGTGAAGATTTGGCTAATATAGTTGGTACAGCTACTGAAACTTTGATTAGGTTACTTTCAGAATTTAAGTCGGATAAGTACATTGATTTTGAAGGAAAACGAATAAAAATATTAAACAAAGAAGCTTTAGAGCGTATTTCGCACGCTACTGTATAAATTAAATGCCTTGATAGAAATTTCTATCAAGGCATTTTGTTTTATTAGAAACAACAATATATAAACCAATGTCGTTTCATTAATTAAAACTCATTTCGACTTCGCTCAATGTACGCGGTCGTTGAGCGAAGTCGAAACGAATATCAATTAGAATAAAAAAGCTTAATTAAACATCAATAAATAACTATGAATAACAAAATTTATCCTTGCTTGTGGTTTAATGGAAATGCAAAAGAAGCAGCAACCTTTTATTGCGAAATATTTAGCAATTCAAAAATACTTTCTGAAAATCCAATGGTTGTAAATTTTGAATTGAATGGAATGAAATTTATGGGTTTAAATGGTGGACCAATGTATCAATTTTCACCGGCAAATTCATATGTTATTGAATGTGAAACCCAAGAAGAAATAGATCATTTTTGGTATAAATTAGGACAAGATGGAGTTTTTGGTCAATGCGGTTGGCTTGATGATAAGTTTGGTGTTTCGTGGCAAATTGTTCCAACTATTTTAGGTAAACTTATGTCAGATTCCACCAAATCACAAAGAGTAATGGCCGCATTTTTAAAAATGACCAAGTTTGATATTGAAACTTTGATTAATGCCTAAAAAAACATTTATTACATTAAATTAACAATCTGATTTTCTTTCCATTGACTTAAAGGCTGTCTAAATTTATTAAGTAAATTTTGATAGCTTATTATATATTTTTATCAATTATTTTTGCTTGTTTTTTTATATAAATTATTAGCTTCTCTTATACCAAATAACATGCGCAATTAGTTTAACCCAAATTACGCATTAGAAAATCTATTACGAGTCAAATCTACTTCCAATCAGTGTTTCCTTAAATTTGAAAAACTTAGCGCTGATATAATTTTAAAATTTAAGGAACTGATTTATAATATATTTAACTCTCATAACGAAGTTCTAACGCGTATTCTGAGTTTAAATAAAAATATTTTCAGTTTTAGCATATAATTTTCAAAACTTAATAATTAGCACCTTACATTTGCGTTGCATTTTATTTGCATCAATGGAAAGTCAAATCAAGCAAAAAATTTTATTCGGAGTGTTTCTTTTTGTAGCATTAATTTATGTTATAAGGCTTCTTACGTTACAAGTATTTGACGATAGTTACGTTCGATATGCGCAAAATAATGTATTGCAAGAGCAAACTATTTATCCAACTCGTGGATTATTAATGGACAGAAACAATGAACTATTGGTTTATAACGACAATATTTACGATTTATTTGTAATACCTGAACAAGTAAAAAAGTTAGATACCGTTTCATTTTGCCAAGTTATTGGCATTACCAAAGAAGAATTTATTGCAAGGTTTGAAAAAATAAAACGACAGAAAGGATATGCTATTTACAGACCTTCAGTTTTTGAAAAACAATTAACCATAGCCACGTATGCAAAATTTCAAGAAATGCTTTTTGATTTTCAAGGTTTTTTTGTAGATGTAAGAACTGATAGAAAATATAAATACAGCAATGCCGCTCATATCATGGGTTACATAGGCGAGGTAACGGAAAAAACTATTGAAGCTTCGAACGGATATTACCGCATGGGTGATTTTATTGGTATTAGTGGTGTTGAAAAAACTTATGAAAAAGAATTAGGTGGAATAAAAGGGGTTAGATATGTACTAGTTGATAGCAAAAGTAGAACTCAAGGAAGGTATAAAGCAGGCGAATTTGATACGGCTGCTACTGCAGGTAAAAAAATAAACTTGACCTTAGATTTAAAACTTCAAGAGTTAGGCGAGCAGTTAATGCAAAACAAAATAGGCAGTGTAGTAGCTATAGAACCAAGCACTGGCGAAATATTATCAATGGTAAGTAGTCCTGCTTATGATCCAAATTTATTTGTAGGCCGAGACAGAGGAAACCATTATATGGAATTATTACGCGACCCAAGTAAGCCGTTGTTTAATCGCCCCATTGCCGCACCTTATCCACCAGGATCTATTTTTAAAGTAATCATGAGTTTAATTGGCCAACAAGAAGAAGTGCTTTTTCCAAACACAGCCTATTTTTGTGGTGGAGGATTTAACTCTGGAGGTTTGCATGTTGGATGTCACGCTCATGGTTCGCCATTACCGTTGCAAGGTGCAATAGCAGTAAGCTGTAACGCTTATTTTTGCCATGTATATAGAACAGTAGTAAACAATCCTAAATATCCAAAAGTAGAAGATGCTTATAATAAACTATACGACCATTTGGCAAGTTTTGGAATGGGACGAAAACTAGGAGTAGATTTATATGGAGAAGGAACAGGTTTTGTTCCAAAAGCTACTTATTACGATAAAATTTATGGCAGAAATCATTGGCAAGCATTAACAACTATTTCGCTAGGAATAGGGCAAGGTGAATTAGGAATTACACCTTTGCAAATGGCCAATGCCACTGCATTGGTAGCTAACCGAGGATATTATATAACTCCACATATTGTAAGAAGAATTGAAAGCAAAAAAAATCCGAATCCGGAATATAATATTAAACATTGGTGTACGGTAGATACCAGTTATTTTCCAGTGGTAATTAATGGAATGGAAGATGTGGTAAACCATGGAACTGCATATATAGCGCGAATTCCTGGAATAGCCATTTGCGGAAAAACAGGAACTGCACAGAATCCACATGGAAAAGATCACTCTATATTTTTTGCATTTGCACCCAAAGATAATCCTAAAATTGCTATTGCGGTTGTAGTTGAAAATGCTGGATTTGGAGCTACTTGGGCTGCGCCAATTGCCAGCTTAATGATAGAACAATATTTAACAAAAAAACACAATACCCGACCTACTTTAGTAGAACGAATGATGAAAGGAAATTTAACACATAAACCAATTTTAAATGACTCAACAGCAACCCAAACCAGCAAGCATTGATTGGATTAGTTTAATTCTTTATGTGGTTTTTGTTTTATCTGGATTACTGTGCATTTATGCTTCGGTTTACAAAGAAACAAATCCTTATATTTACGATATGGATATGAATTATGGTAAGCAATTGCTATGGATTGTAATCTCATCGTTTATTGCTTTGCTTATTTTATTGGTAGATGAAAAACTATTTTATGCATTTGCTTATGGCTTTTATGGTATTACCATTCTGCTGCTTTTAGCCACTTTTGTAATTGGTGCCGAAATAAAAGGTAGTAGCAGCTGGATTAGAATTGGAGGTTTTCAAATTCAGCCAGCTGAGTTTGCTAAATTTGGAACTGCACTGGCTTTGGCAAAATTTTTAAGTGGTTACAACATAAACTTTAAAGATTGGAAAGTAAAAATAATTTGTTTTGCAATTATATTGTTGCCAATGGTAATAATTTTACTTCAAAACGAAACTGGTTCTGCGTTGGTTTTTGCTTCATTTTCGTTGGTTTTATATCGCGAAGGTTTGCCAGGTTGGCTGCTTTTGGTTGGAGTTGGCTTAGCAGTTTTAGCAGTTTTAGCATTGCTTTTCCCTCCTCTTTATATCATTATTGCTTTGGTAGTTTTGGCTGCCATTGTTTTAGCATTGGTTCGCAGAACAACATTGCTTGTAATTTTAACCATTGGAATAGTAGCTTTTTCAAGTGCTTATGTAAGTAGCGTAAATTATGCTTTTGAAAATGTTTTGCAAGCGCATCAAAGAACAAGGGTAAATGTATTGCTTGGCAAAGAAGTAGATTTAAAAGGAGCTGGTTATAATGTGCAGCAATCGCTTATTGCCATTGGCTCTGGAGGGTTTTTGGGTAAAGGATATTTAGAAGGAACTCAAAATAAATTTAGGTTTGTGCCTGAACAAAGTACCGATTTTATTTTTTGTACCATTGGCGAAGAATTTGGCTTTATTGGTTCGTTGGTTTTTATATCGCTTTACATGCTTTTACTGTACCGTTTATTAGTAATGGCCGAAAGACAACGAAGTAAATTTAACCGAACTTATGGTTATAGTTTGGTGTCAATTTTGTTTTTCCACTTTCTAATAAATATTGGAATGACTTTGGGCTTAATGCCAGTAATAGGAATTCCTTTACCCTTTTTTAGTTATGGTGGTTCTGCCTTATTAAGTTTTACTGTTTTACTGTTTATTTTTATCCGTTTAGATGCAAATAGGGTAAATGAATTGAAGAGTTTTGAGTAAAATATAAATCAACTAAATACAAGCTAACTAATTTCATTCAAAATCCAATTTTGTTTTATAAGGCTTTGATCAATTACTCCTTAACGAATTTTGTTTGATAAAAACCGTCATTTTTTGTTGCTATTTTTATTAAGTAAATACCACTTTTCAAAGATTCAATATTCACTTCAAAATTGTTTTCAACTTGATTACTAGATACTAAAATTCCTGTTAAATTATAAATAGAATAGGCAGTTGCATTTTCATCAATGTTTATAATATTGTTGGCTGGATTTGGAAATAAACCTTGTATTTTCTGATTATTAATTTGATTTACTGCTAAAATCTTACCAGTAAAAACCCTTAAATTATTATCGTTACCACTTTCATTAAATAAACTAATCATATTATTTTCGTCTAGTGGATAAATTTTTCCATGCCTTAATTTATCAATTTCTATCCAATTATCACCTCCATTTGTAGAATAGTTTAGTCCATCTGAGCCCCAAATTAAATAATAGGTTTTGTTGAATTTGTTTTTAAAACTTGTTATTCCATATGGATTTGTAACGCTAGAATTATTTGTTAATTCGTTCCAAGTTTTACCACCATCTGTTGTTTTGTACAAATATTTTAAAACATTACTTCCAGTATCTGTTAATATTGCAATTCCGTTATAGGCATCTTCAAATGTCATAGATTGAACAAACTTACCTTCTTTTATTACAATGGTATCTACTTGTAATCCATAATTCCTAACCCTAATAATTTTATTCCCATAACCTAGTGATTTTGGTCTGAACCAAACTTCACCATTATAATCGTAAACTGTTTCAAAAAAAGTAAAGAATAAATTTTCATAATTAGGTATTTTTATACTATCACAATTTAATTTTTGCCAAGTGTTACCACCATCGTTTGTATTTAAAACTTGGTAACAATTATTTACTTTATCACCTAGCACAAATCCATGCATCTCATCAAAAAAATGAGAAATTCGAATTCCGAAATTTTTAAATAGGGTATCATTTCCATTGGTTACATAAATTGAATTCCAAGAGTTTCCATTATCGTTTGAAGCATTAATTGCACCTGAACCATTACTAGTTTCTCTCCATTTATTTTCAGCAACTTTTGAAATAAAATGTGCTCCACCAAATTTGTTTTCTGGCCATAAAGTAAAATTATAACCTCCATCTGTGCTTAAATATGCAGAACCCATCGTATAAACTATAACACTGTCTTTCGATAAGTAAACACCTCCATTAATTCCTATAAATTTAGATACAGGAACATTTGTTTCTACCCATTGCGCATTAGCAAATATTGAATTTACAAATAGTGTAATTATTAGTACTATTTTTTTCATATTAATTGAGTTTTTAAGTAAGTCAATATAAAAACAATAAGAGTTGCATCAACAAAAAAAGCCCAACATTTTTTAAATATTGGGCTTTAAAAATTATAATAAATTATCAATGATACTTTTCAAAACTTTGTCATCAATGGTATCAAATTCTGATTTGTCATAAATAGTTAATAAATAAATTTCTTTGTTTTCATTTACTAAATAGGTAATTACTCTGCCACCTCCACTTTTACCTTTGCCTTTACTTTTTATTGACAATCTAATTTTATATAAAATGTTTCCAAGTGGGGTTCCATTGTCTGGTTCATTGCTTAGAACTTCTCCAAGTTCCAATAATTCTTGTTTTAAAGAAGGGAATTTTTTAATTAGTCGTTTTGCTTCCTTTTTAAATTTATCTGAAGGAATTACCTTATAGCTCATTTAGGAATTCACTTAATGTTTGTTTGTTTTTTTTGTTTTCTTTCAGGAAAATAACTTGCTCATAAGCCTCTTTTAAATCAGACTTTATTTTAAGTGTTTGCTCGTACTTTTTTAATTTATTTAACAGCTTTTCCCAATCAGAAAATGGCAGCTGAACTGCATTGGTTTTACCACTTACATCACTTAAATATTGAATATCTATTTTCATATTACAAATGTAAATACTTTAGGTAATTTTTTACATTCAATTTCAAAACATAAAAATCCCATCAGCAATATGCTAATGGGATTTAAAATTTTTATTTACTAAAACTATTGAGCAATAATACTAATAGCTGTTCCTCCACCTGGAGCAAGTTTTAAAGTCAATTTTGATTTATTGGTAACTGTAATTTTTTCAATTACATAAGCTTCTGGATTCTTGTCCCAGCTTGCATCGGCAGCATCTTTATAAATAGTTGCTGTATATTTTT
This sequence comes from Bacteroidia bacterium, assembly GCA_049318585.1. Classification (GTDB taxonomy): domain Bacteria; phylum Bacteroidota; class Bacteroidia; order UKL13-3; family UKL13-3; genus JAAFJM01. The sequence goes on from JBMOGB010000109.1 coordinate 11,310, forward strand.
TACCTTTATCCAAAAAGCTAAAATCCATGGCTAAATCTCTGGCATTTTCGTCTGTTATGCTGCCCAAGAACCAATTATTAGTTCCTTTTGCTTTTCGTGCTATGGTTAAATATTCGCCTGGTTCTGCATGTAATACTTTGGTTTCATCCCAATCAACCGCTACATCTTTTATAAACTGAAATGCATCGGTTTTTGCTTCATAATTTTCAGGTAAATCAGTTGCCATTTGAACAGGGCTATACAAAGTTAAATACAAAGCCAATTGCTTGGTTAAAGTAGTATGCACTTGTTCTTTTGCATCGGGATAATAATTGCTCTTTTTTATTTTAAAAATACCTGGCGTGTAATCCATTGGTCCACCCATTAAGCGAGTAAAAGGTAAAATGGTTTCATGTTCTGGCGGATTGCCTTCACTCCAAAAATTAAACTCTTGTCCGCGTGCAGCTTCAGCCGCCATAAAGTTAGGATAAGTACGGTGTAAACCTGTTGGACGAACTGGCTCGTGCGCCACAACCATAATGTCGTATTGCGCAGCTTTTTTGATAGCACGTAAGTAATGATTTACCATCCATTGTCCATCGTGAAATTCTCCTCTTGGGATAATTTTTCCTACATAACCCGATTTTAAAGCATGGCTTCCAACGCTTGCCATTAAACGATAAGCAGAATCAATCC
>JBMOGB010000110.1:0-11804 GCA_049318585.1 Bacteroidia bacterium
AATGATGGAATTTTTGAAGCATTGATTGGAAGTTATAGTAAAAGTGTCATTTTATATACCGATGTTACAGCAAATCCAAACATAAAAGCACGCAGATTTACAAGTATTTTTAAAGATGATGTTAGTGCTAAAACCGATAGCATAATGCAAGGAGTTTATACCAGTGTAAGCGTTGCAAATATTGACAATGATGCAAGTCCAGAAGTAATTATTGGAAACCAACGTGGAGGATTTAGGTTTTATAAAAGTACCATTTTAGGTAAAATTAGCTTGGTTACAAATGATGATTTACTGACCAAAAGTTTTGAAGCTAAAATATATCCAAATCCTGCAAAAAATTATTTGATAATTGAAACAGATTTAGTGAATGAAAATGCACAAATTAGCTTAATAAACATTTTGGGTTCAACAGTTTTGAACCAAACTATTACTAAATCAAATAACGAAACAAAATTGGATATATTGAACATAAAACCTGGAATTTATTTTGTAAAAATACAAACTGAAACAGGTAAACAATTGGTAAAGAGAGTGGTGGTTGAGTAAGAATTATTTTAGCAATATTATATTTATAAAAAAAATTTCAGTATTGTAACTATTATAAATAAAGATCGTTATATAAAATTACTGATCAAAAAAAACCAATGTACATTCATTTAATTAATTACATTGTGCAAAAATTTATAAATACAAATGAAAAATACAAACCAATTTGGAGAAAATGTGATAGGCTTTAATATTCCAGTATTAAACGAAAGAGAAGTTAGGGCAGCAGCAGGAATATTGTTTTTGGCTACTTTTATTTCGTTAATGCTCATTATTTTCAAAACCAATTTTGTTCCTATAAAATATGTAATAAGCATTTTTCTTATCGATTTTATCATTAGGCTTTTTATTAAGCCCAAATATGCACCAGTATTAATTTTAGCAAGGCTTATAGTTTCAAACCAAAATCCTGAATATGTAGGTGCTGCCCAAAAGAAATTTGCTTGGTATATAGGATTTGTTTTATCGTTTACCATGTTTATATTAATGGTAATATTGAATACCTATAGCATTATTACAGGTTTAGTTTGTTTAACATGCTTAATTTTATTGTTTTTTGAAACTGCTTTTGGAATATGTATTGGTTGTAAAATTTACAATTTAGTAAAAAAAGAAAAAGCTCAATATTGCCCAGGCGAAATTTGTGATTTGAAAGCAAAACAAGACATTCAAAAAACAACAAAAACACAATTGTTTATTGTACTTGGACTAATAATATTGATTATTATTTCATCACTAATTTTCAATGAAAAATTCAAAGAAATGCCAAGCGATTTATTTGGAATGATGAAATAAATGTTTGTTTACATTGCTTTATAAATGATTCTATTTATTGATTTTTTTGGGCTTTCTCTAATTGCTATAAATAGTGTTTATAGATATATTTTTCAATTCTAATTTTTAAAATAGCCATTCAAAATTGAAAACTTAGTTATTACTTTTTCAAAAAGTTGCTTTCGTAAAGTTTTAAATAATCATCAACACTAATTTTCTTCACTAATTCTCCTATCAATGTATATGGAATTTCGTTTATTTTTTTAAAACGAACACAACCTTTTCCCATATCTAATTTATACTTAGCATGCTTCGGATATTCAGCTACAAACCAATCTAAAATAGTTGAATTGGCATAAATTCCTAAATGATGAAGTACAATGAAGTTTTTTTGTGAACCAATATTTATAAAAGGTAAAGGTAGCTTTTTATTGCAATGGTAACCATCGGGATAAATAGATTGAGGAACAACATAACCAATCATTCCATAACTCATCACTTCTTCAAAACCTGTAGGAATATTTTCTAAAATAATATTCCTTAAATTACTCATTGGTAGTTTTCTATCATCTGATAATTCACTTAAATACTGCTCAACTGTTTCGGAATTTGATTTCATATTATTTGCAAATTTATTTTAAACCACTAATTTTTAGTAATTATTTTTTTGCAAAAACATTTCACATACATTTGCGGTTCAATAAGTATAAACAATTTAAATAATAAATAATATGACAATGTTAGTAGGCCGCAAGGCACCAGTTTTTAGTGCAAGTGCCGTAATAAACGGTGGCGATTTTGAAGATAATTTTTCGCTTGAGCAATATGTTGGAAAAAAGCATGTGCTTTTTTACTTTTATCCTTTGGATTTTACCTTTGTTTGTCCAACTGAAATTATTGCTTTTCAAAAAAGAATTGCAGAATTTGAATCACGTAATGTACAAGTTGTAGGTTGTAGTATTGATAGCAAATTTAGTCATTGGGCTTGGTTAAACACTCCTCAAAACGATGGTGGAATTCAAGGTGTTGAATATCCTTTAGTAGCTGATGTAAATAAAACAATTGCTCATAACTTTGGTGTTTTGGCTGGTCATTATGATTATAACGAAAACAACAATTTGATATGGATTGGTAATTTAGGTGAAGATGCAGTGGCTTATCGTGGATTATTTTTAATTGATAAAGAAGGTATTGTTCGTCATCAAGTAGTGAATGACATGCCATTAGGACGTAATATTGACGAGGCTTTACGTATGATTGATGCTTTACAGTTTTTTGAAGAAAAAGGTGAAGTTTGTCCTGCAAATTGGGAAAAAGGAAAAGATGGAATGAATGCTACTGCAGAAGGTGTTGCAAGTTATTTATCTAACCATTAATCAAAGTTGTTTATTTAACACAGAATCTATCGGATAAGCACAATGACCTCGGTCGTTGTGCTTATCGAAACTAGGTTTGTATTTAAAATTTTGTGGACTGTAATCCATTCAAAAAATAACGAATATCGAATAAGGAACAAAAAATTTTGAAGCTTCGTTTTTACTAAAATTTAAAAATTTCCGAATTTAATTCCCCTTTTGACGGGTGTACCGATAATTGTTCACTTTTTTAAATCAAAAATCAAAAATTACACTTCATCCACCTGATGTTTGCTATAAGCTTCCACTAGTTTTTGTTGTGCTTCAAAAGCTACTGGCATGTAATCATCAAATTTCATACTGTACCTTGCTCTGCCTTGCGTTAAACCTCTTAACGATGACGAGTATTGGTGCATTTGTGCCAAAGGAACTTTAGCAGTAATTATTTGAAAATGATTATCTGATTCCATTCCTTCTACAATTCCCATTCGGGTTTGTAAGTCGCCCATTACAGCGCCCACTTGTTCATCGGTACAGTAAACAGTAATTTTATAAACAGGTTCTAATAATTGTGGTTGTGCCAACATGAACGCTTGTCTAAATGCATGTAAACCTGCAATTTTAAACGAAATATCATTGCTGTCTACAGCGTGCATTTTTCCATCAAAAACAGCAACTCTAATATCGCGGGCATAACTGCCAGTCAATGGGCCGTTGTGCATTTTTTCCATTACACCTTTTAAAATAGAAGGTAAAAAACGGGTGTCTATGGCTCCGCCAACTATGCAATTATAATACACCAATTTACCACCCCAATCTAGTTCTATCACTTCTTTGCCACGAACTGTTAATCCAGCAGGTTCAGGCATGCCTTCATACCAAGGTTCAATTCTTAAACTCACTTCACCATATTGGCCCGAGCCACCACTTTGTTTTTTATGTCTGTAACTAGCTTCGGCCGATTTTTGAATGGTTTCTCTATAAGGAATTTTAGGAGCTGAAATAGCTACTTCTAGTTTATGAATATTTTTTATTTTCCACTCTATTATATGCAAATGTAATTCGCCTAAACAATGTATCAATGTTTGTTTTAATTCGGCTGAAACAGTTACTTTAATCGTTGCATCTTCTTCTTGTAAAGTGTGCAACGCTTGCGATAATTTGTCTTCATCGCCTTTGTTTACAGTAGAAATGGCAACAGTAACATTAGCTTCCGGAAAAACGATAGGTACTAATTCTATGTTTACTCCTTTTTCGTGAAGTGTATTATTTACATGTGTAGATTTTAGTTTTATGGTTGCACCAATATCGCCAGCTACTAGTTCTTGAACAGGAATTCTGTTATGACCTTCCAATAACAATAATTGATTCAATCTTTCTGAAACACCCGTGTTTTCATTTACTAATTCGCAACCAGCTTTAAGTGTACCGCTATATACTTTAAACAAACTTAGTTCGCCAATATGTGGTTCAATAATGGTTTTGTAAATAAAAATACATGCAGGCCCATTTGGATTGCAAGGCAAAGTACCACCATTGGTAGTTTTTTGTGGAGGCATTTCAATGGCCGAAGGACAAACATTATCAATAAAACTCATGATTCTGCCAATGCCCATGTTTTTATTTGCCGAGGCACAAAATACTGGGAAAATGTCGTGCTTAATCATTGATTTATGCAAACCTTCCTTCATGTCGTTTTCGTCTAGTTCGCCTAATTCAAAGTATTTTTCCATTAAGCCTTCATCGTTGGCAGCAATGGTTTCTACCAATTCTCTATGTAATTGGTCGGCTCTTTCTTTTTCACTTTCAGGAATTGGTAATTTTTCTGGTTTTCCTCCATCTGCTGGATATTTATACAAAACCATATTCAATACATCAATAATGCTGTTAAAATTAGCACCAGTTTGAACAGGATATTGCACCGCAACCACATTAGCACCAAAATGTGCTTTTGCTTCATTCATTGTTTTATCAAAATCAGCATCATCATTATCTAGGTGATTGATGATAAACAAACTTGGTGTTTTAAATTTATCGGTATAATCCCAAATAATATCTGTTCCAACTTCCACACCATTTGCAGCATTTATAACTATTACACCAGTATCGGCCACACGCAAAGTACTAATTACTTCGCCTGCAAAATCATCGTAACCAGGAGTGTCTATTATATTTATTTTATAACCTTTCCAAGGCGAGTGCATTAAAGTTGCAAAAACAGAACTACCTCTTTCTATTTCAAGTTCGTGATAATCGCTTACCGTATTTTTTGTATTTACCGAACCTCTGCGTTTAATTACATCAGCATCAAAAAGCATACATTCGGCAAGTGTTGTTTTTCCGCTTCCAGCATGTCCTAGAAGCGCTATATTTTTTACATGGTTTGAATCAAGAGTAGCCATTATATTTTTAAATTAAATTGTGAAAAATAAAAAAGCCAATTCAATTTACATGAATTGGCCTTGTTTTTTTATAGTTTATAGTTTTATAAATGTGTGAAAATCGATTGCTAATTTGTCTAAATCTGCTAACAATAAATCTAGCTTTTCCTTTAAATAGTAATGGGGAATTTTGTGACTAAAATTGGGGTGTTTTTCGGTTTCAATCACATAGTTTCTAATTTCGTGTTTTAAGTCGTGAATGTTGATCAATTGAATATGAAATTGATTATGATAATGTTCAATTCCTATCAATACATCTTTGTCGGTTTTCCCTGGAGCAAAAAAGTATAGCTCTGTTTTAAGGGTATTTAGTTTTTCGCGGTATAATGCTAATTCATCATACCAAGTGTTACACTCTGAAATGTGTACTTTGTGTTGTTCTTCCGTTTGCATAATATATAAAATTTAATTGTTAAAAATCAATTGCAAAACATCAAATATTAGTTTCGTTTTGTACTGTAAAAGTGAGTTTTTCTGCTTTTAAAAATCATGACCTAGGTCTTATTTTAGGGTGCAATAAATCTTCAAATTATGGCAATATTTCATTGGTTTTTTTATTGTTTTTATATAATAAAAATATACAAACAATGGGTTTACTTTAAATGATATTGCATAAAAAAAGCGACTGTTTTTGCAGTCGCTTTATTGTTTATTGTTATTATTAAGTGAGATTATTTATTCTCATCTAACTTTTTCATTTCCTCGTTATAAATTTGTTCAAACTTCATTTTATCGTAGTCAACAGCTACTTTAGCTTTGTCAGAAAGTTTGTTTTCCATAGCTACTTTCAATGCGTCTTTGTTCATTTCTACAGCTACAAAAGTGGTGTAAGTACCATCTTTTTCTTTCACTGTTTTTTCGCAAAGAATTTTTACATCGTTTAATTGTTGACTTATAATTTCACGTGTTAAATTATTGAATTTACCTTTCATTTCTAAACCAGCATTGGTTTGGTATTCGTCCACGTATCTATCGGTTACTGAAGTGATTTTTGTTTGAATTAAACCTGCTAATCTTTGTTTTGCTACTACCAAAGCTTTTTCTCTTGAAAGAGATAAGTCTGAGCTTTTTTGTGATTGAGTGGCTCTAAAAGCTTGTTCTGTTGAGCCTCTAAATTCATCGCAAGGTAAGTTCAAAACATCCATACCCGAATCCTTGTCTTTAGTGGTTAAAGTTCCTTTTTTCGACTTACAAGATACTGCTGCTATTACCAAGAATGCTGCAAATACATAAACTAGTTTTTTCATGATTTTTTTTTAAATTTAGTGTGCAATTAATAAAACTTCTAACGAATAAAAAAGATTTTTATATTTATTCGATGAAATTCACTTTTCAATATTTGTGCCAAAATAATTTTAACAATTACTTGATTCCCTATTTTGAAAAATGTTTTTACATTTGAAAAAATAAATAATTATAAAATGAATAACAAAATTCAAATGATTTCTATAAAAAAAACTGCTTTCATTTTGTTGTTATTTATTACGCTATTTTCTCAAAAAACCTTTTCGCAAACATCCGATTCTACTTTCAACCAAATCAATAAAAAGAAGTTCAAATACATTTTAGGAGCTGAATTGGTTGCATATACTGCTACTATGGTGGGACTTAATCAGCTTTGGTATGCCGATTATAAAAGAGCGCCATTTCATTTTTTTGATGATGATAAAGAATGGAATCAAATGGATAAAATTGGTCATATTGGTTCGGCTTATTATTTGGGCTATATGCAAATAAAAATTCTGAAAAAATGTGGTTATACCAGTAAAAAATCAATGCTTTTGGGTGGAGCTACAGGTTTTATTTTTCTAACTTCGGTTGAAATATTAGATGGTTTTTCGGCTGCTTGGGGCGCTTCACCAGGCGATGTAATTGCAAATTCGGCTGGTTATGTTTTTCTTGTAGCGCAAGAATTAGCATGGAAAGAACAAAGGATTATGCTAAAATTTTCAATGACTCCATCGCCTTATGCCAAATACCGACCCGATTTATTAGGAAAAAACTTTCAAGAGCAATTACTCAAAGATTATAACGCCCAAACTTATTGGCTTTCGGTAAATTTAGGTTCTTTTATGAAATCTCATCCTCAATTTCCAAAATGGTTAAACGTGGCTGTGGGTTATGGAGCCGATGGAATGACGGGAGCTGAAGTGAATTCAGTGGCCGACAATTACGGAAATTTAAATCCAAAATATAACCGCTCACGACAATTTTATTTGAGTTTAGATTTGGATTTGCACCGCATAAAAACAAAAAAAGTGTGGGTAAATACCATTTTGCAAACCATAGGTTTAATAAAAATACCTTTCCCAACATTGGAGTATAATACCGATAAAGGTTTTGGATTCCATTCACTGATGTTTTGAAAAAAATGCAATAAAAAACGGGTAAAACTTTCGTTTCACCCGTTTTTTTTTGAAAGTACTGTTTATTTAAAATGATAAATTTACTATGCTTGCCAACCGTTCTACAACGTATAAATTCTGAAGTGGATTTACACACATTACAGGAATTTGAGCTTCGTTATTTATTACTAGCTGTTCATTTGGACCAATTAGCATGTCTTTTAAATCTTTGTCAACAGTAGTAAGAATTATTATCATATCGGCATTGATACTTTTTGAAAAAGCAATAAAATCGGTATGGAAATTTTTATTCACTTTTTCTTGTTGAATTACTTCACAAGGAACTTCATGTTCAATTAAGTGGTTTCTTACAAAATTTGTATTTAAAGAAATAATGTTTTCAAAATCTTCATCGTAACCTTTTTGTTTATACAAATAAACTTTTGCGCCCAAAACACGAGCAATATTAATGGTTTGCAACGTTTTTTGTTTGGTTTCTTTCGAGGTATCAATAGGTGAAACCAATTTAAATTGCTCGTTACTTTCTACCATATTTTTTTGAACAATAATTACAGGTATTTTGCTTGAAGCAACCACTTTTAAAGCATAAGCTCCAGTAATTCGCTGAATTCCTTGCACACCATGTGTTCCTAAAACCATTAAAGTGGCACCAATTTCTGTAGCAAATTCACCAATAGTAGTAAAAATATTGCCTTCTTGTAATTTAAATTTGAAAACAACATTGAATTTTTCGGCATATTCTTTACAAAGCTTTTCAAGTTTTAAATTTAAGTAACCAATGTCTTCATTGTTCTTTTTTAAATTAGCTTTTGTGTCTTTGTCAATTACATGAAATAACCAAACTTCATCTTTGCTTTTTAAAGCAATTCGAGCAGCAAGAAAAGCAGCACTTTCAGCAGCTTGACTAAAATCAGTAGGTACTAATATTTTAGGTGTTTTGTTTTCCATGTTTTTTATTTGCTATAATTATTTACAATATTTATTATTTTATCTAAGTGAGCAAGTTTTGCCTGCTCTCTTAAATTTTTTGCACTATTGGTAAAAAATTGATGGTTAGTTAAGAAATTTAGCTGCAATTTATTCCATTGTTCTTCGTTTTGTAAAACTCCAATAATGTTTAACTCCTTGTATAAATTTGCGCCAATTGTCCAAAAATCATCTCTACCCAAATAATCTAAATCGGCATCGCAAACTATTTGTTCTAACAAATTATGTGGCGATTGAGGAATTTTAGTAGCCATTATCATCCCACAAATAATATCAATATCTTGTTGATTAAAACCAAAACCAGGCAAATCTTCACGAGCTATTATACAGCTTCTTTCTTCGTGGTCTTTGTATTGATACAAAAAACCACTGTCGTGATAGCAAACAGCTGTACTAATTAATTTCTGCTCATATTCGCCAATATTTTCTAAATTCGCTAATTGAATAGACGATCTTAAAACATCTTTGATATGATGAATGCTATGGTAATGTAAATTGGAATCAAGCTCCTTTGTTAGCTTTTCTAAAATATAGTTATTTGCTTCAGTTACTTTCATTGACACAAATAAAGAACATTTAATTCAAAAGTTATATACCTAATTATGGGGATATACTAAAAAAACAAACTACTGATTAACAGAATAAAAGAATGGACAACATATTAATATTATATACTTTTTTGGGTTTTGTTTTGCTTTTTTTAATAGCTTGGTTATTATTAATGATTTACAAAAAACGCAAGACAATTATTCAATTAAAAAAGCTAAGAATAAATATTGCTTCCGACTTGCACGATGAAATTGGTGCAGCATTAAGTAGTGTATCGTTTTACAGTGAAGCAGCCATTATTAACTTAAAAAACAATAAGCCCGAACAATCAATTGAAATACTTGAAAAAATAGGAACTACTTCTCGTAAAACAATTGAATCTATGAGCGATATTGTATGGATGATTAACCCCAATAACGATACTTTAATTAAGCTTTTTGAGCGAATAGAAAATTTTTCGAGAGAATTATTAGGATCAAAAGATGCTGTTTTTAGGTTAAATTACGACAAGAAATTAAATGATTTGATTTTAAATATTGATTTGCGAAAAAACTTATATTTAATATGTAGAGAAGCCATTCATAACGCTGCAAAATATTCGAATGCAAACAAAGTAGAACTAACAATTAAAACCAAAAAAGCAAATATAGAAGTAGAAGTAAAAGACAATGGAATTGGTTTTGATTTATTGAATTTGAAGCCTGGAAATGGAATTTTAAACATGAAAGTTCGTGCTAAACAAATAGGAGCTTCTATCAATATAAATTCAAAAATTGGCAATGGAACAGTCATAAAATTTGTGTTTCCTTATCCCCATAAATGGTGATTTTATACTTTGTTTTATCAATTACCTTTGAGGCATGGTTATAAAAGTATGCATGTTTGACGATAGTCAAACTATTTTAGACTCATTTAGTTTCTTGTTATCGGCAAGCACTGACATTAATTTAGTGGGTGTTTATAACAATGCCGATGATGTAATAAAAAAAGTAAAAGCATGTAAAGCCAACGTAGTAATTATGGACATAGACATGCCAGGAACCAATGGCATACAAGCTGTAAAAAACTTACGAATTTCGATGCCAGAAGTGCTAATTATTATGTTTACTGTTTTTGAAGATGATGATAAAATTTTTAAATCAATTTGTGCGGGAGCAAATGGTTATTTATTAAAAAAAACAGAGCCGCAAAAAATTATAGAAGCCATTATAGAAGTAGAAAATGGTGGTGCACCCATGAGTCCTGCAATAGCGAGGCGAGTAATGCAAAAATTTCAACAAACTAACTTTGTTTCAGATACCATAAAATATGATTTAACAGCTAGGGAAAAAGAAATTTTAAAATGTTTAACAAGTGGTTTGAGCTATAAAATGATTGCAAGTGAATGTGCCATTAGTTTTGAAACAGTTCGCACACATATAAAAAATATTTATAGCAAATTACATGTTGCTTCCATGACCGAAGCAGTAGCAAAAGCAATAAACGAAAAAATTGTTTAACATAATTTACTTAAAAAAATTATGTTTGAGAAATAAAAATTTGAAACCCAATATAAAAAATAAAAAAAATAAATATGAAAAATATAGTTGTACTCATTGATTTTACTGAAGGTTCGTTAGTGGCGCTTCAACAAGCAGTTGCCATAGCAAAAAAAACAAATTCGAAAGTTACTGCATTACATATAGTGCTAACTACCGATAAAGTTTTAAATGCAGAAACTGAACTTAAAAATTTTGTTTTGAAGCATATCAATAACAGTTTTGAGGTAGAAACAGTTATAGCCGTTGGAAGTTTAAATGGTGCTTCAAAAGAAATACTTACTAAAATAAAACCTGATTTAGTATTGATATGCACACATGGGGTAAAAGGAATGTTCCAATATTTATTTGGTGCTCAAATTTTAAAATTGGTCAATTCTATTCCATTTCCTTGTTTAGTTATTCATGAAAACAACCAAACAGATTTTGCTACAATCAATTCTATTTTGTTTCCAATTGGTCCCCATCCCGAGTTTATGACTAAAATTAAACAGACCAGTAATTTTGCTGAATTATTAAACTTAGAAGTTATAATTTACCGAATAAATAAACCAGGAATTGATTTTGAAGCCATACTGAATTTAAATGAAAACAATGCGATTAAATATTTTCAGGAAAACAATATTTTATTCAAAACTGTGCAAGAAGATGTAGAAATAATTTCGGTTGGATACTCGCGACAAACCTTAGCTTATGCAAAAAATAACAATATAAAAGTATTAGGTTTAATGGCTAATGTATCGAACAATGATGTAACTTTTGGTTATGGTGATAAAGAAAGTTTTTTAGTAAATGTAGAAGGAATTTCGGTGCTTTCGTGTAATTAATTATTGGAGTAAATTATCGAGTTTTTTCAAGAGGCTTTATAATATTCTTAGTCAATATATAATTAAAAAAAAAACATGAAATGATTTCAAGAACATATGTATCTAAAAAAAAATTGAACTACTACCGATAACTATCGCATAGGTGTCAACTTAATTTTGGAATGATATTAGTTCAAAAAATAAAGAATATTGAATATCGAATAAGGAACACAGAATATTGAAGTTTCGTTTTTACTAAAATTTAAAAATGTCTGAAATTAATTCCTCTTTTGAGGGGTGGCCGCAGGCCAGGGTGGAATAATATCAGTTCGAAAAATTTCAAATATCGAATAAGTAATTACGAATTTTGAAGTTTTGTTTTTACTTAAATTTAAAAATGTTCTAAATGTAATTCCCCTTTTGAGGGGTGGCCGAAGGCCGG
>JBMOGB010000111.1:0-11746 GCA_049318585.1 Bacteroidia bacterium
GCAACTGCACCCACTAATTGGCCCCAAATTTTTACAAATGCTGTGTTCATATTTTATTCAATTTAGCAATTCAATTATTTAGTTTTTACCAGAAGCTCGTTTACGTTTATCTTTTTCAATTTTGGCTAATGCCAATGGACTTATGGCTTGTTGAATTACGAAAGCATCCATGATATGTAACACATCTAACACTCTTAATACTTGTATCAATGTGGCTAATGTAACGGTTTCACCACGTTCGAGTAAACTTAGTGTAGAGCGACTAATTCCGGCAGCATTTGCTAAAATATCTTGTGTTTTATTTTGCTCCATTCGATGGTGTTTTACAAAAGCACCAATTTGTTGAACGATGGCATTATCGCTCATTGAATTCCAGTTATTGTATGATATACCAGTCATAAAGTTTAAAATTATATGGTAGTGAATGAATATTCGTACAAATATAATTGTTTTATTGAATAAATCAATATGAATGGAAAATCATTCGTAAGTTTGGTTTATTAGGTTTAGTGAATGATTTGTCATTTGATAAATTTAAAAAATTAATGATGTGTTGTTGTTTTAAATGGGGTAATTGATATAATTTATAACAATTTTAAAAAACAACCTGTATACCAACCTGTACATTTAGTTGTTTGAAAATTGAACATGTATGGTTTTAGAGGGATTTTTTTATTGAAAAATTGATAAAATTTTTTGCTTACAAGTTTTTTCTTCTTACTTTTTCCATTGCTGAAAAAGTAAGCAAAAAAGCTAGACAATAAAAAACTACCACCCCGCTAGGCCTGAAGCACGGCCCGCTTTATTGTCGGGCCAGCGCTCGCCACAAAACAATCATTTTGGTAAATGATATATTTAGGAATTGCTTCGAAAAGCTTTGGCCAATGTGGATGGATTTGGTTATTTTCGTTTATCGGGTGAATCTTTCTCAAAGGAAATAAGGTTAAACATTTCTCGCTTTCGGCTGCGTATTCTATTGCCATAAATTTGAACCCCTTGCCAGTCGTGCGTTTCGGAAGAATTCGGGGTCAATTTTTTTTAAAAATTAGTGACCCCGAATTTACCACCTAAGCAATGCGAAAAAATGGTTGGATTTGAAAAAGGTAAAAACAAAAAAGCCCGTAAACACTGAGTTTTACGGGCTTTTGATTTGTTTTGTACTGTCATTAGTGGAGCTGGAGGGATTCGAACCCTCGTCCGGAAATGGAATTGCTATGCCTTCTACATGCTTATAGAAACATTAGTTTTCGAACTAAGTTGGCTGTTCCTCAGGCCGGCTTAATTTATATTTTATTGTGTACTTCAAACGGCCATAAACACACCGCTTAAAGGTTTGGTTTTAATGATGCCTCTATTGTAAAACGAAACAAAACATAACATTTTACGAGACAATGGCATTTGCGTAATCCCAGATTAAGCAGCCATGGCAAAGTTAGACTCGCCAGATAAAATTTTGAGACTTGATATTTACGAGCTAAACTCCCCACGCTCGGCATGCTTACATAACCCTTGCTCACCCCGTCAAAACCGGTCAGCCCCTTTTTTTAGTTTATAGTTGATAGACCATAGACCATAGCATTTTTACTATCGTCCATCGACTATCGTCTTTTCACTCAAATTCAATCATCTTTTGGTTTTTGTCAACCGTGTTTTTTTCTTCAATATGTATTTTTTTTATAATACCATCAGATGCAGCTTTAATAATATTTTCCATTTTCATGGCTTCTAATATCAATAATCCATCGCCTTTTTTTACTGCTTGTCCTTCGGTAACTAATATTTTTAAAACCAAACCAGGCATTGGGGCTTTTAATTGGTTGGCTTTATTGCCCATTAATTTATCCATGCCTAATTGCTTTAGCAAATCATCGTATTTATCTTTTATTTCAACACTTTGTTTTTGCCCATTTACCAAAATAGTTTGGTTTTTAGCATTTTCATCTTTTACCAATAGTTCAATAGTAAATGATGAATGATTGATAATTACATGAAATTTATTTTTGTCTAATTTTACTACATCAGCATTCACAGATTTTCCGTTAAGTAACACAGTTTCTGCTTTTTTATCAAATAAATATTCTTGTTGGTTTAGCGTAATGCGCAACATGTTTTTTTGTAATTTAAATATTCTTTTTTCTATTAACTCATAAACTTATTATTGCAACAATGAATAAGATAAAATTATTAATAGCTAGCGCAATTGTTTTGATTGCGGCCTGCAAAGTAAATAAAAATAGCGATACAAAAAAAAATGAAGCCAGTTTATTAGCTAAACCAATAAATATAATTGCACACAAAAATCTTGCTAATTATCAATCTAGCAGAGCTAAAGAAGCAGATTTGATTCATACTCATTTGCAAATTAAATTTAATTACGAATTGCAACATGCTTATGGTCAAATCAATTTGTTGTTTAAGCCATACTTTTATTCAACAAATAAAGTAGTAATTGATGCAAAAGGAATGGCATTGCACCGAATAGCAATAATAAAAGGAAAAGATACTACTAATTTAAATTTCAGTTATGATTCGTTGCAAATTTCAGTTCAACTTGATAAATATTATTCAAGGAATGAAACGTTCAATATTTTTATAGATTATACCTCAAAACCCAATGAACTAAATTTTGAAGGCAGTGCTGCCATTAAAGAGGCGAAAGGTTTATATTTTATAAATCCTAAAAAGGAAGATCCTGAAAAACCTCGTCAAATATGGACGCAAGGAGAAACAGAAAGTAATAGTTGTTGGATGCCAACCATTGATGCACCTAACGAAAAACACACACAAGAAATTTTTATAACTGCCCAAGCCAATGAAGTAACTTTAAGCAATGGAAAACTAATTTCGGTGACCAAAAATGCAGATGGAACGCATACCGATTATTGGAAACAAAGTTTACCTCATGCGCCCTATTTAACCATGATGGCCATTGGTGAATTCAATATTACTAAGCATAAATGGCGTGATTCAATTGAAGTAAGTTATTATTTAGAAAAAGATTTTGCTAAATATGCCGATTTAATTTTCGGTCCAACAGCCGAAATGTTAACATGCTTTAGTGAACGTTTAGGAGTTGATTATCCCTGGGAAAAATTTAGCCAAATTATAGTGCGTGATTATGTGAGTGGAGCAATGGAAAATACCACTGCTGTAATTCATGGTGAATTTGTGCAACACGATGAACGCGAGCATTACGACAATGATCAAGAAGACATTATAGCGCATGAAATGTTTCATCATTGGTTTGGCGATTTAACAACAGCCGAAAGCTGGAGCAACTTACCTTTAAACGAAAGTTTTGCTACTTATGGTGAATACATTTGGAACGAATGGAAGCACGGAATCATTGAAGCAGATGCAGTTTTTGAACGAAATTTACAAGGTTATTTACGAGGAAAACAAAATGCTACTAAAACTCCCATTCGTTTTTTTTATCATAATAAAGAAGACATGTTTGATGGAGTGAGTTACGCCAAAGGTGGACGAATTTTACACATGTTGCGCAAAGAAGTAGGGGATGATGCGTTTTTTAAATCATTGCAATTGTACCTTACTCAAAACAAATTTAAAAGTGCTGAAATACACAATTTGCGTTTGGCTTTTGAGGAAACTACAGGCCGTGATTTAAACTGGTTTTTTAACCAATGGTTTTTAAAAGCAGGTCACCCTGAATTGTTTTTAAATACAGTATTTCATGGAGTATTTCATGGAAATACGGCAAGTATTAGTGTATCACAAACACAAGATTCTGCATTAGTTGGACTTTATGAATTACCAATATTTGTAGATGTGTACGATAAAAATGGTGTTCAACATTTACCCATAAAAATTACTAAAACCAAAGAAACTTTTTCGTTTAAAGGCGATTCTATATACTTAATAAATTTTGATGCAGATAAAGCCTTGGTTGCTAAAATAGATTTATTGCAACCCAACGGAACTTGGTATGCACAATTAACAAAAGTAGAAAGCTGGAAAGCCAAACAACAAGCAATTGCTGGTTTATTATTCAACTATTCAAAAGCAAAAAACAGTATAAATAATGAATTGAAAAATGCTGTTTTTTATTGTTTACAACACAAGCATGCTAGAATTATTGAATTAGGATTTCAGGCTATAAGTCAATTAAAAGCTGAAGACCAATTAATTTTCGAAAATGAAATTTTGGCTTTATGTAATTACAAAAAAACAGCACGTATCAGATCGGCTGCATTAATGGTTTTGTATAATTGGAACAACGAAAAATATAAGCCAAATTTTAAAAATGCGTTGACCGATAGTTCAAACCAAGTGTTGGCAAGTGCGTTTTATGGTTTAAGTGTTCTTGACAGCTTAACTGCTTTGCAAGCAATTACACAATGGAAAAGCTACAAGAACTTTAGTATTAGTCAAGCAATTTGTTCGGTGATTAGTAAAAATTCATTAGAAAATGAAAACAATTATTTCGAAAAAGCCATTAACAGCACCAATTATGGCAAAAGAAATTTGATGTATTTATTTACCAAATATTTAATGCGATCTAGCAATGAAATAGTGAATGATGCGGTAAATGTTTTCCAAAATTTAAGTAAAAAAATGGACGGTGAAGAACGCAAATATTTATTGTTCAATACCGTAAATGAAGTGAAAGAAAATTTGGTATTGAAAAATGATGCAGTAAAAAAACAACTCGCTAAAGATGCTATGAATAAAGCATTGCAAATGCAAAATCAATTGTACGAAAACCTAATAAAAAAATACGAGGAATTGGTAAAAAGTAATTAGTGAAGAGATCTATAAAAAATTTGATTTCTTTAAAATAAAAAACTAAACAATTAGATTAAGCTAAATTATTAGGTATAAGTGTAGTTATAGTTATTTACCATGTAAAAAAACGACCTTTAAAAGGTTGAGTATTTTAAGTTAAAAAAGTAAATAGTTTATTCTATCTGCAAGGGGAAGGCGCATGTTTTGTGAGTCTGTTATATTTTGAATATTTACTTCCTTTATATTTATTTTATAAGGTAGACTATAATTAAATATTTATTGCTAATCCAATTGATCTTCTATATCACTTAATTCAAACTCCAAAGCCTTGGTAGAAATATTAATTTCGGTAAGGGAAAGAGAAAGAGAAATAAGAAAAACCAACAAACTAAATCCAAAAACTACTTGCGCCCAAACTTGGTAGTTTATATAAATAAAAAACATACTAAGCACACATAAAAAAATACTAAATACCCCAAAAGTTTGCATATATTTTATAAACCGTATTCTTATTCTTAAGTTTTTAAGCTGTGCAATTATCTTCTTTTTATCCTCCCCTGTTTGATTAAACTTAGTATGTAAGTTCCTTATTAAATTAGCAAGTGCCAAAAATCGAGTAGTGTATGCAAGCATTAACAAAGTAATGGCAGGAAAAAGTAATGCAGGAGTATTTAAAGTTATTTCCATTTATAAATTTAAGAATTGTAATTGGCTTCAAAAGTAAGCGCTACTCATTTAAATACAATAGTATAATTAACTCAATTTTGGTTACCGAACAAAGTAAAAGATTATTGTTTGACACTCCCTCACCTTTAGATATTGTAGAATATTGTTAGTCACACATCGCTATAATACCAACATCAGCGGCATTTATTATTTAGTGCTTAAATTAATCAAAATAAAATAAGTTATCAACATTTGCATAAAATTAATATATTTAGGAAATAATTATTGATATTTGTTTAACTTTATTGTTATGAATATGTTTGATAAAGTCAAATAGTAATTTTTTTTTTTAATAGTAAATGGCGGCATATTTTTAAAAATAGATATGCTAACTATTCATATTTAAATATTTAAAAAGAAATAAGTGGTTATATATTTTTTTGAATTTTGAAATATTTTTTGATAAATTATTCGCTATTAAATTTGATGTATTTATTGTGAAAAACAGATATTAAATTGAAGTAATTATAAAGTAATATTTTTTCTTACTTTATAGTTAAATATTTATACAAGTTGTTAATTGATTAGATAAATTTATAAATAATAATTATGGTAATAAAATCATTTTTTACGAAGGTAAAGAGGACAAAATTAAATAAATGTATTTGGATGTCAATTCTTGAAATATTATCGAAAAATAATATTTTATTTTATTTATTGATTAGCAGTACAATTGTAAATGCACAAACTCCTGTATTTTCCGATAATTTCAATGTATCACAAGGTTCAAGTTATTCAAATACTTCAGGTGCAATTGGTAGTAGTTCAACTTGGTCTTTGGCAAAATCTGGTGCAGATTGGGGTGCAAGAATAAATCCTGCCTTTTTAGATTTAACAAACGATGTTGATGTTATTACAACCAACACAGATGGTTGGGTTTTTGGATACACTTCTCTTTCAAATTTTTCTGCTCCATATAATGCTACTTTATCGTCAAATGCTGGAATTGTTTCTTGGAGTTTTAATTTAAGAACCAACAGAACTACAACTGAGCTGGCAGGTTTCAACTCAAATACTTATGGAATAGCTATGGTTTTGGCTTCAACTTCCAATACTCCAAATACCAGTGGAAGTGGCTATGCAGTTGTTATGGGTGGTGGCACCAATAATAATATTGGGTTGATATATTTTACTGGCGGTTTACAAGGAACAAAAACAACTGTTATTAATTATGGAGGAGTTACACCTACTTCATTAAACAATTATATGAGTGTTCAAATAAGTTATAATCCTTCCAATAATTTATGGACTCTTTCAAGCAGAGACGATGGAAGTTCAGCATTTGCAGATCCATCAACAGGATTATTAACTTCGGTAGGTTCAGGTACAAATAGTATGGGAACAAATACTGCAATGACTTATTTTGGTGCCTATTGGCAAGGTTCTACTTTTGCAAATCAAACTTGTTTTATTGATAACATTACAGTTTCTGAAGTTGTTTATTCCAATTTTTATTCAAAGTCAACTGGAGGTTTAAATGATTTATCAAATTGGGGCACAAACACCGATGGAACAGGAACTGCTCCATTAGACTTTACAAGTATCAACCAAGTATTTAATATTAGAAATAATGTTTTACCAACTATAGATGCAAACTGGATTGTGAGTGGAACAAACTCGAAAATAATAGTTGGAAATGGAACCAATGCCTGCAATTTTACCATACCTTCCAATTATACTGTTACTGCAACAATTGATGTGGCAAATTCGGCTTTATTAACTTTACAAAATACTGTTTACCCAACATTTGGAACATTGGCAGCTGGCAGTACCATTGTTTATGACGGTGCAACAAGTCAAACAATTAATGCTGGAACTTATGCTAATTTAACCATTCAAAACAGTGGTGCTTCAAAAATATTAGGCGGAAATATTGTTTTGGGAAATAACAATACTTTTACTTTGGCAACTGGTGTAACGCTAACAATGGGAGCTAATTTATTATCGTTTGGAACAACTGGAAATGCTGTGATTAATGGCATTTTACAAACTGCTAACACCGCTGGATTTTCAAGTGCTGCTTTATCTTCTATTTCCAATTTAAATTCACCAACTATAACCATTGGCAATACTTCAACCATTGTTTATAATGCTGCATCAACACAAACTATTACTGGTGGAACATTTGCAAATATTCAAATAAGTAACAATGCTGCTATAAAAAATGCAAGTGCCAATATAACACTTGGAGCTAATAATACATTTACTTTAGATGCTGGTGTTACTTATAATGCCAACACTTTTAGACTTAATTTTGGAACGGGAGGAACAGTCAATATAAATGGTATTTTTCAGACTGCAAATATTTTTGGTGGATGTTTTTCTGGAACAAATAATTCCGCTATTGTAAGTACAAATACGCCAACAATCAATTTAAATACTGGTTCTACAGTTGAATATACTTCAACTTCACCTCAAACTATTTCAACTGCGAACAGCTCAGGTGATAACGGTAGCTTAACCTATTATCATTTATTGATTTCAGGTATTAATGGAACTAAAACATTTAGTGCTAGTCCTAAAATTGCTGCAGGTGGTTCATTTACTTTGAATGAAAATTGCACAGCTGATTTTGCTTCTACTCAAATGGATTTTATGGGATCGGGTTGTAATGTAAATGTGTTAGGAACTGCTATAACTCAAAAAACATTGGGTGGAATTAGTGGCAGTGCTTCGTCTGTTTTAAATAGTACTTACAATGCTACTATTTCTTATGGAAATAACTCAACTATTGTTTATAATGGAACTGGACCCAATCAAGCTGTTGCTGGCATCAATTATCAAAACTTAACAATTGCAGGTTCTAACAATAAAAATTTAAATGGAAATGTAACAGTAACTGGATTATTAACACTTAGTAATAAAATAGTAATTGGTGCATTTACCTTGACTTTAAATGGAACTTTTAGTGGTAGTGCTACTAACTCAATTACAGGTTCAACTTCTTCAAATTTAGTATTGACTGGTGCAGCTAAAACTTTGTATTTTGACCAAACATCATCGGCAACAAACTTGTTAAAAAACTTAACTATTTCGGGAGTAAATACCATGACTTTAGGTAATGCTTTAAACATAACTGGAGGCGACAGTTTTGGAATAGTTACTGTTGGTTCAGGTGCTACTTTATATACTGGAGGTTTTTTAACACTAAAATCAAATGCAACAGGAACTGCAAGTATTGGAAATTATGCAGGTACTATTTCAGGGAATATTACAGTTGAAAGATACATTCCTGCAAATGGAAGAAGGTATCGTTTTTTAGCATCGCCAGTTGTTGGAGGAACTTCATTACAATGGAGAAACAATGGAGTAAATACTTCTGGGTTGGGTATTCAAATAACAGGTTCATCAGGAACTGTTGATGCTTCATCAAATAATATATCTTCTGCATTTTATTATCAGGAAAACAACACGAATAATACTGGAATAAATGGAGTTGGAAAATGGGCAGCAATAGATGGAAACACTTCATTAACCAATGGTTTAGGTTATCGTGTTTTTGTTAGAGGCGATAGAACTATTTCGTTAAATACATTGAATTCTAACAATAATGCCACAACTATTTCTGTAAGTGGAACTCATGCTACAGGAACTGTTACTTTACCTGTTACTTACACAGCAGGTAATGGCGGTTTAGGTTGGAATTTAGTGGGTAATCCTTATCCTTGTTCTATTGATTGGAATGCTTCTTTGGGTTGGACAAAGACAAATATTAATGATCAAATAGCAATTTACAGACCTTCAACAAATACTTATTCTTATTTTACAACAACAGGAAATGTAATTCTAAATAATGGTAGCAACATTATTGGTTCTGGACAAGCTTTTTGGGTTAGAGCTACTGGAACTTCTCCTGCTTTAACTTGCACGCAAGCTGTTAAAGTAACTACTGCACCTCCAACCGTTTTATTGAAATCTGCACCAAGTAATCAATTGCGATTGACGCTAACTCAAGATTCTGCAAATATTGATGAAACTGTAATTGCTTTTGATGAAAAATTCCAAGATGGTTTTATCGAAACAGAAGATGTAAATAAATTAGTAAATGCCACTGTAAATATTTCATCTGTTGTAGGTGTTGAAAAATATGCGGCCATCAATTTTACCTCCAATAATTTTACAGAAAAAACAATTCCATTATCTGTTTGGGGCAATAAAAATGGTGATTACCAACTAGATTTTTCTCAAATAGAAGGTTTTGATCCAACTTTTACCTTATTTTTAAAAGATAAATATTTGAAAACAACTACAGCAATTGACCAAAATAAATTAATCAATTTTGCTATTACTAATGATACTTTATCGAAAGGGGATTTCAGGTTTGAATTATTATTTAAAAACACCAATACAAACATAAATGATTTTTCGAATTCAGCTTTAAACACCAACCTTTCCATTTACCCAAATCCAGCTAATGACTTATTAAACATCAGTATTAGCAATGCTAATTTAAAAAATTCAAACATTGTTATTTATAATTTATCCGGAATGGAAGTGGGTATATTAAACATGAATGAAGCAACTGCTCAATTCAATATTGAAGGATTTAGTAATGGCGTTTATTTTGTGAAAGTTATTAACCAAAACGGATTTAATAAAACAGTAAAGTTTGTAAAGTAATAGCTAAATTTTGAGTGTATATTTAGCATTAAATGACCCAATTGTCAAACAAAATGATTGATCGTTCGTGTTGGTTATTTATTGGAAATTACTTGATATAAAAGTTTGTTTGACTTGCAATATTACTTAAGTTGTATTTCAATATCATATTGAATTTGACAAATTTTATATTCATTTTCAATATTTTCACACATCGTTTTTGAAAACATAATTCAGTTTTGCTGCTAAAAGTTAAATAGTATGTTTTAAAAAATAGCATAAGTTTGCAGACTAAATTTTAAAACAACTCAATTATGAAATTTGCTACCAAAGCTATACATGCTGGGCAAGAACCTGATCCAACTACAGGCGCAGTTATGACTCCAATTTATCAAACCAGTACTTTTTGGCAAGTTAGTCCGGGTAAACACCAAGGATATGCATATGCTCGTGGAAAAAACCCAACGCGTGATGCTTTGCAAAAATGTATTGCTGCATTAGAAAACGGTAAACATGGTTTGTGTTTTAGTAGTGGAATGGGCGCCATTGACGCAGTAGTAAAATTATTAAAACCAGGCGATGAAGTAATTACTGGCAACGATTTATATGGTGGAACTTACAGAATGTTCACTAAAATATTTGCTAATTACGGCATCAAATTTCATTTCATTGATTTGAATAATGCGCAAAATATTATTGCAAGTATCAATGCAAACACTAAGTTGATTTGGATTGAAACACCAACAAATCCTACTATGCAAATAGTTGACATTGCTGCTTGTGCAGCCATTGCCAACGCGCATCATTTAATATTAGGAGTTGACAATACTTTTGCTTCTCCATATTTGCAAAATCCGCTAGATTTAGGTGCTCATATTGTAATGCATTCGGCCACTAAGTACATGGGCGGACATAGTGATGTAATTATGGGTGCATTAATTGTAAACGATGATACATTGTTTGAACAATTGGCATTTATCAATAACAGTTGTGGTGCTACTCCTGGGCCTCAGGATTGTTTCTTGGTATTACGTGGTTTAAAAACTTTGCATTTGCGCATGAAAGCACATTGCGAAAACGGAAAAGTAATTGCCCATTTATTAGCCAAACATCCTAAAATAGAAAAAGTATATTGGCCAGGATTTGAAAACCATCCGAACCACGATATTGCTAAAAGACAAATGAGCGATTTTGGTGGAATGATTTCAATTGTATTGAAAAATGCTAGTTTGGAAGATACTTTTAAAATAGCATCAGGATTTAAAGTATTTACTTTAGCCGAAAGTTTAGGTGGAGTAGAAAGCTTAATCAATCATCCTGCAACTATGACTCACGCTTCCATTCCTAAAGCAGAACGTGAAGCCGCTGGAGTTGTTGATAGCTTATTACGCCTAAGTGTTGGTGTGGAAGATATTGATGATTTAGTAGAAGATATTTTGAATGTTTTAGGATAATTGAAATAAAGTCTTCCCATGAGTAACTTCAATTCGACAAGCTAAATGACTGTGGTCGTTGAGCTTGTCGAAACGGAGTTGTAAGAGAATACATGCCAATTAAATACACTTTTTATCTTTAGGCTTTTTTACAAATAATAACTCCGAAGGAGTTAAATGTGAATATCCCTGCATGAAATGCAGGGTAACTCGAGTTTGGTCATTTTCTAACATAGAATGCC
>JBMOGB010000112.1:0-11638 GCA_049318585.1 Bacteroidia bacterium
TTATAAACCTAGATGCTAATTTATTTTATACTTATTTTACCAATAGAATTGTTCCAGATTATTTTACCGATGCCAATAAAATCATCTTTAATAATTTGAACGGTTATTCCATCAATAGAGGTTTGAATTTAAGTGCTGATGCAACATTTAACAAAAACATAAAAGCCAATTTAGGTTTTACTTTGGTGGAAGTTTTTACCATGAATACTGATAGTTTAAATAAGGAAAAAAAACAAAATCAAATTCAAACACCTCCACTTACTTTTAACTACGGAATCAATTATCATTTTACTAAACAAAAAATATCCATTGATGTGAATGGAACACTTACCAGTCCAATGATTTTACCAGTTTTGCCAAACGATTTCAGGCCCACTAATTCACCTTGGTTTGCTTTAGTAAATATGCAAATAACCAAAATATTTAAAAACAATTTATCTCTATATAGTGGTGCAAAAAACTTGTTAAACTTTGTTCCAAATGATCCAATTATGCGTCCTTTTGATCCGTTTGATAAACGAGTTACTATTAACAATCCAAATAATTATTCGTTTGACCCAATTTACAATTATGCACCATTGCAAGGCATCAGGGCATTTGTAGGAGTGAGGTATAGTTTTAAATAAAAAAAACGGTCACTGAGCTTGTCGAAGTGCCGTTTTTTTTATTTAAATATTTTTATTTTTATTGAAGTATAAACTCAACCCTTCTGTTTAACATTCTTCCTTTGGGTGTTTTATTACTTGTAATTGGTTTTTTACTTCCAAATCCTTGAGCTATAATTCTGTAATCGTCAATGTTATTATCAATCAAATACTTTTTAACAGCTATTGCTCTAGCTCTTGATAAAGCTAAGTTTGAAGGCTCTTTTCCAACATTATCAGTATGACCTTCAACCCTTAATTCTAGCTCTAAATTATCATTCATAATTTTCACAACCTTATTCAATACTGTATAGGAAACAGGTTTAATAACTGCTTTTCCTGCTTCATATTGAATGCCTTCAACTCCTAAATCAATTTTAGCACCAGCTGTATATTTTTCGACTGGCAATGGTTTTGCAGCAGGTGGGCAGCCATCAAAATTAGTTCCCAATACAAGAGGACATTTATCTAAATAATCAGGAACTTTGTCACCATCAGTATCCAAGGTAACTCCCATTTTATCCACTAAAATTGTAGGTGAATTAATTTCACTATCTACCATATCAACCACACCATCTTTGTCGGTATCTTTTGATTTAGCCTCTAACTCATCTACACGTTTTTTCATTGCATCATAATCTTTTTTACTTGCAGCTTTTCCATTTTCACCTTCAGGTTTAATATTTTTAAGCATGCCTTCAAATCCATCACTCCATTCTATATTTCCATTACCTGCTCCTAAGTTTATGTTTATTCCAATTAATGCTGAACCATATATATCATTCGATCTATTTGTATAAGCTTGAGGATCGTATCCATCTAACAAATCAGAACTTGTTTTTCTATAATTGTACTCTAAATTTAAATCAACAAAATCATTTAGTTTAATTTTATAACCAACTATGGCAGCTAAGAAGGTAGATGAAATACTTGAAATCTGCCCTAATGCTTTATCGTATATTAAATCGGTTGAAAATGTTCCTCCACCTAAACCCAAATATAATGTACTAAAAATAGGTTTATAGCCGTTTTTTTCTGCTTGATTACTTCTAAAATTGATTGCATTAAACATTCCGTGAAACTCAAAAGCCAATGGAGAAGATGTTACTTTAAACAAAGCGTTTTTACTGTCAAACTGAGCGTAATTAACACCAGCCCTTAAAGCAAAACGATTGGTGATAGAATACTTTAGCATAGCTCCGCCAGAAAAACCCGGTCCTTGAAAATCGCCATCGCAAGTTCCTACTGATAATCCTCCGTTTATTCCCAATGCAAATCGGTTATATTCTCCTTGAGAAAAGGAGGTTTTTGCTATTAATAGCAATAAAATAATGGTGTAGTTTTTAAGCATAATTTGTTTTTATTCAATTACGAATATTGTAAAATCCTATAAACCAATTTAGATATTTATATTAATAGCAGTTATATTATTTAACTTGTAATTTTTGCAGTTTGCAGTGAAATAAAAAATCATAACCATTTTGAACTTTTTATTTTCGTTATTTGAAGAAATTTTAAATCAAAAACCTTGAAGAGTAAAATATATTATTTGTTTGCTACTGGTCTAATTTTATCTATTTTATTAAATATTTTTTGTAATGAAATAAACATAAAAGAAAACACGGAAAGCAAATATTTAAACCACCACGATTCTGTAAAATACGTGGGAATGCAACAATGTAGAGCTTGTCATCAAGCTATTTATAACTCTTTTATTGAAACAGGAATGGGTAAAAGTTTTGATATGGCAACTCCTCAAAAATCGAGTGCGGATTTTAAAAAACACCATGTAGTTTTCGATAAATTTAAAAACCTCTATTATCATCCATATTGGAAAAACAATGCGATGTATATTTTAGAATATAGATTGCTAGGAAAAGACACCATTTATAAACGCACCGAAAAAGTAGATTATATTATTGGTTCGGGCCAACATACCAACTCGCATTTGATGAATGTAAATGGTTATATTTATCAATTGCCTTTAACTTGGTATGCGCAATTGCAAAAATGGGATTTACCACCAGGATTTGAAAATGGAAACAACAGTCGCTTTAGCCGAACCATTGAATTTGAGTGTATGAGTTGCCACAATGCTTTTCCAAGTGTAACCGATTTTACAGCCAATAAATTCACCAATATTCCAAATGGAATTGATTGCGAACGCTGTCATGGACCTGGAGAAGTGCATTTAAAAGAGAAAATTGCAGGGCATTTGGTTGATACTGCCCATGAAATAGATTATACCATTGTAAATCCTAAAAAACTTTCTTGGGAACTTCAAATTGATGTTTGTCAACGTTGTCATTTACAAGGAAACTCCATTTTAAAAGATGGAAAAACCTTCAAAGATTTTAAACCAGGAATGGTGTTAAGTGATTTTTGGGAAGTGTATATGCCTAAATACAAAGGCCAAAACGATGAATTTATAATGGCTAGTCATGCACAAAGGCTGCAATTAAGTAAATGTTTTATTGAAAGTAATAAACAAAATAAAACTTTAGGCAAAAACTTTGAAACCATGAATTTGACTTGTATAACTTGCCATAATCCGCATGTAAGTGTAAAAAAAACAGGCTTACAAATATTTAATAATGCGTGTATTAAATGTCATTCTAGCAATACTCAAACTTTATGTAGTGAAACCGAAAAGAACAGAATGATTAAACAAAATGATTGTTCAAGTTGCCACATGCCTCGTTCGGGAACGTTAGATATTCCTCACGTTTCGGTTCATGATCATTGGATAAAAAAACCTACCAAGAAAAAAGAAATTGGCCAAATAAAAGAATTTGCAGGTTTGTATTGCATCAATAATTCCAACACAACAGATTTATCAAAAACCAAAGCTTTGATTAATTATGTAGAGAAATTTAACGGAAACAAAACTGCATTGAATAATGCCAATGATTTGATAAAAAACCAAACTGAAACTGATTGGTTAGCTGCTCAAATTCAAATGTATTTTTTGCAAAATGACTTTGAATCCATTGTAAATAAAGCATCTTTTTTAAATGTAAATGAGCAAACAAATGCTTGGCTTTGTTACAGAGTTGGGCAAGCTTTTTTAAGTAAAAATGATTATGTTAGAGCAGAATTATTCTTTGAAAAAGCGGTGTCGATTTCTCCGCAAAGTGTTGATTTTATTGATAAATTGGCGCAATCAAAAATTATGTTGAATAAATTAGATGAAGCAATTTTATTGCTGAACAATAATTTAAAAACAAACAAAAAGCAGGAGGGAAGTTACGTGAATTTAGGATTTGCCTACCTTAAACAAAATAATATTTCTTCAGCAAAAATAAATTATAATAAAGCACTGGAATTAAACCCAGATAACGAACAAGCATTGATAAACTTGGCAGCTGTTTATAATATAGAAAACAACAAATTAGAAGCTTTAAAATTATTGAAACGCATTTTGGTAATTAATCCCAAAAACGAACAAGTGAAACAGTTGTTGGAACAATTGAAATAAAAATCAAGTTTTTTCTTTTTACTTTTTTCATTGACAAAAAAGTAAGTAATCCTGCCTTGAAGGACTAGACAACACTTCGACAAGCTCATTGACCGATGCTTCCACTCAAAGGCCAGCGCTGGCCCGCATTTTTGTCGGGCACACGCACACCAAATAACGAGCATTTGGATAAAATTGGATGAATGAGAAAAGTTTTAGTGTTCAAAATAAATTCAATTTGTCGGAAATTCCGACACGTTCATTAACGGTCTGAAGCAATTCGACAATGAAGTTATTATTATAGTTCGCTTTTATGATATTTCGGATGACAAACCAAGACTCGCCAAACCACAAAGATTATTCTAAAAATTAATCAAGCTATATTGTTTTTTGTTTTTCATTGCTACTTCAATAATCTGTGTAAGTGCCATCAAGTAAAGGCCAACACTGGTCCGCTAACGATGCATCGGTATGTAGGGCTTACGTGCACCAAATAACTAGCATTTGGAATTATTTTGAAAGGAAATGGATTGTTAATTTGTCCAAAAGGGAATACGTTTTAGATTTTATAATTCTAACTTTTACACAATATAATATATAAATACACAGCAGAATATAATATGTAAATGAACTGCAATTATTTAAAAAGGATATATTGATATATTGATATATTGATTTTTCATGGAATTATAGAACAATTTTCTAGAAACTAAATCAATTAAGTAAGAACAAAGCCCCTGGGGGCTTTTTCTATTTGAGGACCTTGTACATGATTACTTTTTTGGCTTCTTTGATGAGTTGGATTTGTTTCAATGTTTGGGCCAAATGTTGGTCAAATGTGTTGAGTAAAACAATGGCATTTTGAAATAAATTTGGCTTCAAATTGGCTTTTTTAATTTTAGAAATAAAAACTTGTTTTGAAAGTAAAACCAATTTTGATTCTATCGAAATTTTATAAGGTCAAATGATTTTTTCAAATCAAACAAAAGACACAAAATAGGTTTTGGTGTCAAATGTTTGATTTGTTATTTTTAGTTAAATAAATTATCAATTTGAGAATAATTGTTGATGATGTAACTCAATTACTTCTTTATATTTTGTTTTTCCTTTTTCAGATAGAAATGACATTTCAACGAGTGATAACATACCTGATTTAGCATCCATAAATTCTTTTTCTATTGAAAGTAAAATTCTTTCTCTAACCCCAATTCTGATACCTAATTCAAAAAAGTCTTTAAATTTATAATCGTATGTAGCAGTTAGTAATTTTTGTTTTGTTCTTTCCATTTCTTTGAACAAATTCATTGCCATTTGAGGGTCGTTGATATGAAGTTTGGTATTCATCAAATCATAAGAAGGAGATAATAACATATCACCATCAGCAGATTCCAAAAGAGAAAGATTCTTTAAATGAACGTCACCATTTCCAGTTAAAAAATTGAACAATAATATTCTGATAAAACTTATTTGGTCGGAAGGGCTAAGTTTATTTCCAACATCTTCGTAAGTAAATGAATTATATTTATAAATTTCATGGTCGTTTGGAGTTGGAGCAGCATTTAACACAGAAACGAAATCTTCTTGACGAAGAGGTTTACCATCCTTATCTCTATCAAATCTTCTGGTGAGATAAGCCGGTTGGTCATTCGCAAATTTTACAAACCCACATTTTGCAGTTGAAATATTGAATAATTTATCTGCCATTGTCATAGTTAAATGTTCATTCGCAGGGGAGTCAAAATATAAATCTCTCCTAGAATCTAAAAATGGTTTAATAATGTACATGGATTCCACATTCCTATTAGGAGCCAAAAGATTATTTTTATATCTACCAATAAATCCTTTTGGTTGTACACCAGAAATACTAAATCCAGCGGGTTGGCCAATTATTCTATCTTGAATATCATTCCAGTTAAAATCAAGTTGGAAAGGTACTTTAGACCTATCGAACAATTTGGTTTCACAAGCTGTGCAAAACCCTTCAATATTATCTTTTAAACATCCGTAACAGTTAGCCATTATTTTTCTATTCTTTCAATTGTAATTGCACCTATTGTTTCTTTTTCACACGTGAACATTAACAAACTCCAATCATCGTTTTTATCAAACCCTAAAGCTTTACTTTGCAGTTCACGGTTGTATCCTTCACTCAACATTGATTGAAAATTTGCAAATAGATTCTTTGAATGATATTTTTTTTGAGATTTTGGCATATTTACAGATATTGGAAAAGTGTTTGTGCTTGAAATGAAGTCATCTTCATATTCAAAATGAAAACCATCTTCGTCACGCCAAAGTGTTCCTGCTTGATAGCTTCCTTTATATATTACTCTTAGTTTCATTTATTGATTTTTTACTGCAATTTTTATTTCAAGATTCAGGAAGCGAAAAATTTCGTTTAGTGTATCTAAAGATGGATTTGCCTTTCCACTTTCTATTTGCGATAAAGTTACAACAGACAAACCAGTATAGTTAGCTAGTTGTGTTTGTTGTAAATTCAATACCTTTCTTCTTTCCTTTATTTTTAGCCCTATTTCGTTTTTATTCATGGCAATTAGTTTAAATATATTTAAAGTATTGTGACAAATATACAAAAAGCACTCAAATAGTTGATAATATTTAAATATATTTAATAAAATTCATCAAAATAGGCTTGCAAGTTATTATTTGTCGACTTTATTTAAATATATTTAAAGTGGTTTTTGGAAATATTTTCAAAAACAACACAAAGCAGAATTTGGAGGATTATTGTTATTCTTATTTACATGTATTTCTTTAGTAATCAAATTGAATTCAAAACAGCTAAAATATCTTCACCATATTTCGCAATTTTCTGTTCGCCAAATCCTTTTATTTTTATAAGTTCATCAAGCGTTTGTGGTTTTATTTTTGCTACCTCCATAAGTTCGATGTTATGACATACAATAAAACTAGGTACATTTAATTCTCGAGATTTATCAAAACGCCATTGCTTTAATGTATCATAAATTCTTTTTTCCTCTGTGGTGAGTTCTGAGTAATAGTCCTCAACAGATTGATTTGAATGTTTTTCAATTTTTTCGTCTTCATAGAAAACTAAAATTGACCAGAAATTAGGTTGACCTGTTATGAGTTCTGTTGATGTTTTTTTTACAAACACATTTGACAAGAATTCATTCAAGATGTCTTGATCGGCTTGCAGATTTTCTTTAGTAAGTCGTAAATGAAATACTTTAATTTTCATAGATAATTATTTTTGAATTATTAGTATTAAATAGTATCCTATAAGTTTGTTTCATCAGTTACTTTCTCCATGCAGTAAGGACAAGCAACCCAAAGTTTTTCAAGCTGACTAAAGCACTTTTTACAAGTGATTATTTTTTCAACTACTGATTTGATTGGTACAGTTGTACGGACAGTGAAAATAGTGGGAATTTCTCTTAAAAAACTTGATTCGTTTCCTTTTTCGGTAATCAAAAAAAGTTTGTCTTTTGCTCTTGTTATTGCTACATAAAACAATCGCCTTTCTTCTTCTAATAACAAATCATGATTTGCTTTTTTTATTACTTGAAAAATTCTGTCCTCTAACCAAATATCGGGAAAGCCTCCATTACCCTCAGTTAAACCAAGAATGAAAACCACTTTTGCTTCAAGTCCTTTAGCGGCATGAATTGTTTTTCCTTGAACTCTTATGTTTTCGTTCTTGAATCGAAAGAAATATGGTGAGTACATTTTACTTCTACGATAAAGGAATAAAATATCTTCACTTGTAAGTCCATCGTTTTGTAGTTCTTTCACTTTATCAAGGCAAAATTGAATGTTTTCATCTTCATTATTTCCAGAATATACTACAATTTTATGTTCTGATTTTTTAGAAGCATGTATTTCCTTTTCAACTTTAAATTTATTGTGTTTGATTACTTCATTGCTAGCACCAACTATATTTTGAGTACTCCTGTAATTCAAATTAAGCTTGACTACTTGAGCATTCAGGAAATGATTTTCAAAATCAACAATGTAACTTACATTAGAGCCTCTGAAACCGTAAATACTTTGCCAATCATCACCAACGCAGAACAGTTGTGTTTGTTCAGTAAGCAATAGTTTAATTAACTCTACTTGCAAATTATTTACATCCTGAAATTCGTCAACTAAAATGTATTGATATTTGTTTTTGTATTTGTTTACAATGTCATCATGGTTTTGAAATAATGAAGTTGACTTTGATATTAAATCGTTAAAGTCGAGAAATGATTTGTTGGTACAGTAATGAATGTATTTTTCAACTATAGGAATGGCTAACTCATAAAAATTTCTCACTCTTTCATGTTGGTCTTTTCTAGCATCATTCAATACTTTTTGTAGGTCGATATTCTCTACTTTTATCATGTCCGTAATTCGCATTACTTGAGTAACAAAGTCTTTTATACTATCGTGATATCCGTTAAATTCTTCTTTATATGATAATGAAACATTCTTATGATAGTTTTCTGGCAATCTGTTTTTTACAATACTATCTAATGTATGATTGAACAAAGCAGAGTCAGAAGTCATGCTTTCATAAGTTTTTACTAAGAGAAAATTTCCTTTCTTAAATTGTTCTTCTTTGTTTTTCATAGGATAGCTTTTATCACTCACATGTTCTATGTAAAGATTCGCTTCGGGTATATAGAAGTCGGGGTGAAAAGCAAAATCTTTTACATTTAATAAAGGTTCGTATACATATTTGATGCTATGTCGGTAAAACCAATCTGCAATAAATTGTTCTGATTTGGAACGTACTTTGGTACCATCTAATGTTGTGTAATATTTACCATCTTTTGGCAAATAATTTCCTTCCGATTTCTTGAAGTGAATTTTATCAATGAAGTAATCTAAAATGTAACGTTTTAGTTGAAGTAAAAAATCAGTGTTATCGCATTGTTCAATTAACAATTTGTGAACTACTTCAAAAACTGTTTCAGGTGCGGTGTTTTGCGATAACTCATCTTCTTCATCTCTTTTCTCATTACCAATCACTTTAAACTTGTTATCAAATTCATTCACCCCAAAATTGCGTAATATGCTATAACAAAAACTATGAAATGTTTTAACTGTTAAACCTTCAATCCACTTGTAGTTATGTTGGTGGTTGATTCTTTCTCTATCCTTTTCAATTTTACTTAAGTATTTATTGGATATTATATTTTCATATTTACCAGTGGTGTCAGCCGAAATAATTAAGCGATCAATCATTTCATTTGTTGCATTCTTTGTGAAGGTAATAGCAAGAATACTAGAAGGACTTACTCCTTTTTCTTCAATCAAATAAATGATTTTTTGTAAGAGTGTTTTTGTTTTTCCGGAACCCGCACCAGCCAAAACCAAAATGCGTTTTTCTTCACTTACAACTGCTTCATTTTGTTTATCGTTGAGGTTGCTTAAATCAGTTTTTGTTGTTGTCAATTGAGTATTTTTATTAATTTATAAAATAAATTGTCGTAAATATTTTGGTTTAAAGTAAATAAGAAAAGCAATCATATTATTTCAAACCAGACCTTGTTGTAATGTTTTTGTACTTTCAAGAATAAACATTTTTCACAATTAATTGCCAATAAGCTATCATAAAATTTCAATTTTATAAAGCTTAAGTTTCAAACAAGAACATTGAATTATTGAAAAGACAATTGAAGGTAAATGGCTTTAAACGTGCGGAGGGAAAAAGCAAGGGTGCCTACTGAATGAACTGCAGCATTATTTGGGAAACTGAATGGAGCAATAATTCGGCTATTGGGATGCTGCAAGGTTGCAAAGTTTGCAATCATTGCAGTTTTGCAAATTAGAAAAGATGATAGCCGAAATTGCATAATGAAAGTTTTAAGGTTGGAATGCAGCAGGGCAAAAGTAGGCACTGTTGCTGTGTGGTGCTTTTGGAGGATTATTGATTTAAGGTTACTGTGTTTAATATAAATGCTCGTTTAGACTCTAATTTCTGATAATAATGTAATCGAATTATTGAAAGGACAACGCCACTTTACCTGCTTTTCGAATGAAAGATAATGCTTGTAGAAAGAAAATGCCTTCTAGAATTATTGAGGTAAGAAAATGATTGTTTCGTAGAAAATTTCTTTCCAAGTTGACAAATAGGGAATGCAAATTCAAAATGGTAGACAACAAAACATCAAATGATGGATTATTCGTAAATTTGAATGGTGCATTTTTTTTCTTCTTTCTTTTTCCATTGCTACTTCGACTTCGCTCAGTATAAATTCAAAGAAACAAAAAAGCAAGACAAAAATATGCTTCCACGCAATTGCCAACTCTGGCCCGCATTTTTGTCAACCCTACGCGCACCAAATTCAAGCATTATTATTAAAGTTAATCATTCTCTTTTTTTTCTTCTTACTTTTTCCATCGATGAAAAAGTAAGCAAAAAATCTAGACAATAAAAAGCTACCCTCCCGCTAGGCTAGAAGCACGGCCCGCTTTATTGTCAGGCTCACGCTCGCCACAAAAGGAGCATTTGGAATAACAATATAAACCACAGCTAAACTACATTTCGTTGAAACTATCGACAAGTTTAGTGATGGTGTTACCCGACCAATAGTCTAGAAGCAAGGCTCGCTTTTCAGATAAGTCGGAAGTTGGTCCAGCTCGCCACAAAAGGAACATTTGGAAGGAAGATAAAATAAAACTTGGGGATTTTAAGGAGCGTGGAAAGTCAAACCCAGACAAACTCTCACAGATTGACAATAGTGCTTTAAGTTGCACTATTTACTATGATTACTTAATAAATACCAAAATAAATAAGATATAGTGCGATTTAACGCTCTTTTTGTTATTTTTTCTAAATTTAGTATTACATTTGCACTAAATAATGCCGTATAATGCACTTTAACGAATTAATAAAAACGATAAAAGAGCGCAGGGAAGCGCTACAGGTAACGCAGGAAACATTAGCAGAACTATCAAACGTTGGATTGAGAACTCTAAAACAATTTGAAAGCGGAAAAGGAAATCCTACACTGTTAACGTTGCAAAAGATATCTGATGTATTGGGTATGGAGATTTGCCTAAAAATTAAAAATATAACGACTAATCAATGAGAAAAGCCAAAGTATTATTCAAGAATGATGAAGCAGGTATCTTGACACAACATGATGATGGTTCGTTTTCATTTCGTTATCAAGATGAATGGTTAGCCAATAACAGTAAGCAGAGCATCAGTCTTACTTTACCTAAAACAGAAAAAGAATTTCATTCTAAATACCTATTTCCATTTTTTTACAACATGCTTCCTGAAGGTTCTAATAAGCAAGTAGTTTGTAAACTAAATAGAATCGACAGAGAAGACCACTTCGGATTGCTGATGTCTACTGCAAAAAATGACAGCATTGGAGCTGTTCGAATTGTTAAATTGGAGAATTAATGAGCTTACCAGAAATTAAATATTGTCCAGGTACGTTATCTGAAGGTTTTGATACGTATAGCAAAACCGCTTTGAATAGAGTCTTTCGGGGCAAGAAGGTGCATCATATTTTGCCTTACGATTCTCCATCGTCAAACCCAGAAACTGATG
>JBMOGB010000113.1:0-11401 GCA_049318585.1 Bacteroidia bacterium
TACAAACTTGTTTGTAAACTACGAAGATGTAAAGATTTTCCCCAATCCGGTAAAAAATAAGTTTTATATTGAAAACGGTTTAAAACAACTCGATTTGAAAATTTCCATTTATAACCTACGGGGGATATTAGTCAAATCATTTTTATCGAAATATAATGTGGGTATTGATGTTTCGGATATAAATCGAGGAAATTATTTAGTTAAATGTATTGATGTAATTTCTAATAAATGTATTGGTAGTAATATTAAATTAATTGTAATTAATTGATTATGAAAGCTTCAATTTTATTTTTATTTTTATCGTTGGCTTTAATCGTAAATGCCAATGATGCCATCAATTATCAGGCAGTAATAAGAAGTTCAGATGGAAAGGTGGTATCATCAAAAAGTATAGCGGTTCAGATGACCATTTTTAATGACATTCAAAGTCAGAATATGGTTTATAAAGAAAACCATGCTACAGAAACCAATGAATTTGGCATGATAAATCTTAAGATTGGTTTAGGTCAATCTGTATTCGGGGTTTTTGATAATATCAACTGGAGCACTGGAACATTTTATGTTCAAGTTGCAGTTGATTTTACCGGCGGTAATAGTTATGAAATTATTGGAATTTCGCAATTACTTTCAGTACCTTATGCTTTATACGCAAAGAAAAGCGGTGATTTGAATGTTGCAAATATGTCTGATGCTTTTGTAAAAGAGTTAGCTGATAAATTGGGAATATCAAAACCATCTGTAATTGATGCAAAAGTTTCAAATCCAGATTACTCACCCATTGCTGAAACAAAGGATGTTGTAGTATACCAAACAAAATCGAATTATTCAATTGAAGCAGTTTTAGGTACCATCGCAGTTGCAAAAACATACTCAACAACTTTTAAAATTAGCCAAACTGGTGTAAATGGATTATTTGATATTATTGCAAATCTTAATTCAACAAATTTTCCAAATTTAATCGAAGGTAGCACACTTTTAAAAATTCTCTTACTTCCATGGGATAGAAATTCTTCTAATACAGATTCTTCCAATGGATGGCGTTGTATAGTTATTACTACTAAAGGACAAATATATCACAATTTTCCAAATCGAACTCCCTCAGTTCAATATCCTGATGGTTTAGCCCAAGTAGGAGACATTAACAAATGGGATGAAAGTGTAGTGTGGGATTTACCAAATAGAAGAATACCAAGCAAAACATCCGATTCATTTCCATATAGTTTAAATCCGTGTTTACCTCAAGGTGCTTATGAATTGTATCCAGCCATAAACAATGATAATGGATATGGTAATGGCGGATTCAATATAACAAATACATCTATTAATAATACCTTGGCACGTTTTTATTTCCATAATCGATCTAGTGATACATATGTTCCTTTTTTCTTTATGGGTGGTTTTGAAACCACAAAAAAACTTCAAATAATTGGTACTTATAGATCAAATACTTCAGCATTAGCGTCTTCACGTATTTGTGTTTTTACGTCTACGGATGGTGGTCGCCAATGGTATAATAAGTATGAGTTTGCCTGTGATCAGCCTACTGCATTTGGAAATGCATTGGTTGGAAAAAATACTTCTGAGGATTACATCACCAATAGCCTTATACTACAAAAGAGGGATTTTATAACTCCTTCAGCAACATTAAAAGATCCAGTTGATTATTTTTCTTATGGTGGTAATGTTAGTATTCAGACAATATCAAAATCAGACTCTCTCGTAATTAATACGTCAACACCACATAATCTAAAAAATGGTGATCTTATTGTTATTAAAAAAGGAAATCAAGGAATTTCTTCAAACTTTGATTTTTTATGCAATAATGATATTAATTCAAAGAATGGGGGTAATGGAAAAGTATGGAAAATCGGTGTTTTAAGTCCAACTTCAATCAAATTGTATGAATATGTTCATAGTCCAGATAACAATATTCCTGCAAGACATATTCATGCTATTAACCGTACAAAAGATGGGTTTATAATTACCACTGGTGAAATTTATCCTCAAGGTTGGATTGTATATATGCAGGTGAAAAATTTAGATAATGCTCTTCCAATTGATGCGAAAGATAATTTTAATTTTATAAGATTGAATAGTACTAAAAATGGATTGCAACGAAGTTTAGGTACTTTAATGTTAAATAATGCAGACCAAACAATAATTTTCGCATCAGATGAAGCATTAATAAGCAATTCTAGTCATTCTATTGAAGGAAGATCAACATTGGTATCACGATCTAGTACAGGTGTTTATAAGGGAAGTCTTGCAGACATTGATGATTTCTCCAAATTTACTTGTATTTACGAAGCAGAGCAAGTTGCATATTTTTTTAAAGAGATTAATGATATGTGGATCTTCTGTGGGCAACAAGGTGAATTGGCAATTTCAATTGACAAAGGCATATCTTGGAGAAAATTTATGATTTATAATAAAGATAATTTAGCAATGCAATTTCCAAAAGGTACAGATAATCTTGGTAGATTCTTTTTAGATCAAGTAATAATTTATCGCAAATAAAAAGGTAAATATATATATATTCAACATACAATATTTTATTCTTGCTAAAAGTGCAATATTGTTGTACAAATTAATTTACAAAAATGAATAAGTATTTTCAAGTAATTTCTAAGTTTGTACATTCTATTAACGATAAAGGTTTTTTTTATTTATTTTCCGCAAATGTTCTTATACAAATTGTTGGATTTGGTTCACAATTTATAGTTGCTTGGTTGCTGACCCCTGAACAACTGGGTCAAATCAAAATTATGCAAACCTATTTGAGTATTGCGCTCTTAATTACGACTTGCGGATTTACTACTTCTGTATTAAAATTATGTTCTGAGAATAGGCAAAAAGGAGAAAAATTATTTATATATAAAAAAGCACTCAAATACGTTGGTTTTACTTTACTCATTACCTGGCCATTACTTTTGGTAGTTACGGAATTAGGTTTGGTTTCAAAAGACAAAGAAATTATTAGAATGTTTCCGTATTTTTCTTTAGCACTTATACCATGGACTTTTACTGGAATTTTTATTAATTATTTACAAGCAATAAAACAAGTAATTTCACTATCTAAAATACAGTCAATAACAAAGATAATATCGGTGGGTGGAATAATAATTCTGACTTATATATTTGGGTTTAAAGGTTATATTTGTGCAGTTATTATTTCTTATATATTTACATACATTTTTTTGAAACGTAAAATTATCGAATTGAATAAATCTATTTATGAGGTTGAAATAGAAAAACCATTTAAGACTCATTGGCAGTATTCAAGTATTGCGTTCTTAACATTACTTGTTGGACAAGTTGCGTTGTTTGCAGATGTTTTCTTGATGAATTATTTTATAAAAGATAGAGTTGCTATTGGTTATTACAGTTTTGCACTTACTCTAACAATGATTAATTATATTTTTACTACAACTGTACAGCAAATAGTTGTTCCACTACTTTCAGAAAAATCATCTGACAGTAATGAAATTAAGGAAGTGACAAAAAAATATGAAAAAATAAATATAGTTGCTTCAATTATTGTTTCGGTTTTATTAGTAATTGTAGTTCCCATTTTCATTAAATTATTGTTCGGAACTAAATATGAACAATCAATACCATTTTTTATTATTTTAGTAATTGCTTGGTTCTTTCAAAATACTGTTACATTTAAAGGTTATGCCTTGTTGGGATCTGGTAGAATTGGTTATAATTTTATTGTGAGTGCTATAAATTTATGTATTGGTTTTACTGTTTCTTATTTTTTAATGACTATATATGGCATTATTGGTTTGGCTTATGGTAAATTAATTACTAATTTTGTATCTATTTTTTTTGTATCTATTTTTTATAGAATTGGTATGAAATCAGAAATTACCAAGCTATTAAATTGATTATGGCTATTTTTAACTACTTTGTACTCATAAAATGAATTTTGAGAGTATTTGATTGTTTTATATTAATTTATTTGTTTAACATGTTTCAAGAAAACCAAAAGAATATAGATAATTATTTTTCTAACTTTACTCGTGTCGATATAATCTACGTAATTGTAAGTTTAACACTTTTAATATCAGCTGTTATATACACATTAATAACACTAGAAAGCATTCCAATGGTTTTTAGACTTGTTTTTTATATGTGGATAGCATTCACAATTTTTAAATCTAACTATTTCCTACCGTTTATTAGCTCACTATTTATTTTAGATTTCTATTCCATTGTACCATTACAAATACTACCTGCCGAACATATCTATTCCGCAATAATTATTTTTATTTCGTTACTGTTAAATATGAAAAGGTTCAAAGAAAATTATGGAATAATAAAGCCATATTTTTCGATTTCAGCTATTTTTCTTATTTATGCATTATCTATTACACTTTTTAATATAGGTGAAAGTACAAAATTTATATTAGTTGTATTTATTTTTATTCTATTGTTAATATACATACCAACAGAAAAAAAACATGTAATGATTTTTTATTTTAGTTTTATAATAGCATCACTTTTATTGACATATCAAGGTATGGTTCAACAAAATCTGAATGTAGATCTCGAAATGGCGAATGAAGAGGGTAGTAGGTTGATGTGGGTAGATCCTAATTATTTATCGTTATTAATTGACATGGGAATATTGTTGACATTAAATTTGATATTTGTTGTAAAGGAAAAAATGACTCGCATTTTATTATTGTTAGTTTTTATTTTTCAGTGCTATATATTATTTTTACTAGCTTCGCGCGGTGGAATTCTTGCATGTGTTTTAATCTTGCTATACCTTGTAAATAAACAATTTACTTTCTCACGGATAATCTATTTTATTATAACAATTTTTATTGCAATTATATTACTTAATCAGTTTGGTTTTTTTGATTTATTTTTAGAACGACTTCAAGATGATAATTTATCAACAGCGGGTGAAAGAACTATAATTTGGTCAGATCTTATTAATGAATTAGAACAACGAAATTTTGTTGAATTGTTATTCGGAAGTGGTTCAACATCATCATGGCATATAAGTACTTCAATTGGTGCTATTACTTCACCTCATAATAACTATTTGGAAATCTTGGTAGACTATGGAATTATAGGTTTTTTAATGTTTTTTTCTTCATTATCTATGTTATTTGTAAAATCAAATAATTCACTATCACGTTCAGTTATTCTTTTAGTACTTATTGGAGCTTTAACCTTATCTCCATTTAATTATTATATACCTTGGTTGTTTATCTTATTTGCAATTGCTTATAATAATTTTCAACAAAGTGTTTCTATTGAATTGAATAAATAAAATATATCCTATTAACTCCATATGAAAATCAGACTCATTTTAAATATCTTTAAAAAATATCAATACTTTATTTTTTTTGGTGGTATTAAGCTATTTAAATTACGATTAAGTAATCCAAGCTCCTATATAAGCCATAAAATCTCATTAAGATATAATAATCTCAACCAAATTCAAATTGGGAATAACTCTACAATAAATGATTATTCAGCTATTATTGTAGCAAATGATAATTTGAATGATTTAACTAATTCTTATATGATAATTGGAAATAATACCTACATAGGAGAGTTTAATAATATTCGTGCTGCTGGCGGGATTGTTAAGATTGGAGATAATTGCCTTATTTCACAGCATATAACTATTGTTGCATCAAATCATTCAATAAAAAAAGGTGTTTTAATATCAAAACAAAAATGGGATGTGAAAAATATATCAACAGAAATTATGGATGATGTTTGGATTGGTTCTAATTCAGTTATAATGCCAGGAATTACCATAGGAGAAGGTGCAGTTATTGGTGCAGGAAGTGTTGTTACTAAAAGTATTCCACCTTATGCTATTGCATTTGGAAATCCAGCGAAAGTAATAAAATATAGAGTTTAATAAAATATGAATTATGAATATAGTTTGTTCAACAGACAATAACTTTGTACAACATTGCTGTATAATGTTGACATCCGTTTTGGTTAATAATGATAATGTTACTGTCTTTTTACTAACTGAGGGTCTTACAAAATCAAATATTGAGATATTAAGAAGTGAGATTGAAAGTAAAAATGGTATTTTTGAATATATAATTGTTGAAAATTCAATTTTTTCAAGACTTCCAATGCCTAATGATAGTAAACTAACTCATATTACAGTAGCGACTTATTATCGGTTATTAGTTTCTGATATATTACCAAAGAATATTGAAAAGGTTATCTATTTAGACTGTGATATTATTGTTCGTAAATCTTTAAAAGATCTTTGGAATACTGAAATATCAGATTATGCAATTGGATCAGTACATCAAATGACAGAAGAAGTTATTTCAGCCCAGAGATTAGATTATCCAAATAAATATGGATATTTTAATGCTGGAGTTTTATTGATTAATATGAGTTATTGGAGAAAATTCAATATCCCAGAAAAGCTAATTAATTATATAGTTGAAAATTCTAATAAGATAGTATACCATGACCAAGATGCATTAAATGCAGTTCTTTACAATCAATCTTTTGCATTACCATGTAAATGGAATATGATTTATTTTTTCTTCTTAAAAGATGCCTTTAAAATCACTGAAGTTCATGACACTAAGTTGATAGAAGAATATAGAACGATGTTAGTTTATGAATTAAATGA
The DNA here is from genome assembly GCA_049318585.1 of Bacteroidia bacterium. Lineage (GTDB taxonomy): Bacteria > Bacteroidota > Bacteroidia > UKL13-3 > UKL13-3 > JAAFJM01. The sequence goes on from JBMOGB010000113.1 coordinate 6,638, forward strand.
TCCTACAGTAATACATTTTGTTTCAAAACCAAAACCTTGGCAGAGATATTGCATTCATCGCTATAGGAATGAGTATTATAAATTTGCAACACTTACAATATACTTTAATAATATTTCAAAACCCAATCCTATTTTAGATTTTTTACATTTGATATTTCTTAGAATAATAAATTTAATGGCATTTATAAAGCATTTTTTATTGAAAACATTAAAACTTAAATAAAATAATATTATTCTGTAATTGATAATAATTTAGATTTAATAATAAATTTAATAATGCAGCCCAAAAATTTGATAATTCTATCTGATTTTAATCTTAATTATGGTACTTCTGCCGGTGTATTTAGGATGAATAATTATGCTAAAGCAATATCAAAAGTAAAAAATGAGAACATATATTTAGTGTCAATACCAAACTTTGTTGAGCATGATGAGATGATTAAGATATCAAGGGGAATTTATACCTCTATTGAGAATAAAGAAAGAAATAATCCAACTGGATTTTCTCAAATAAAAAGAAATTTTTTATTTGCAAAATCAGTTAATAGATGGAGAAAAATAAATCATAAAAATGCTGTTTTTTTAATTTATCCTTCAGTAGATTTGACATTTGAGCTCTTTCTGCTATTTTTTTTAAAATTACAACTTGGTACTCAAGTTTTTTGTGAAATAAACGAAGTTCGAAAGTATGCAATTTTATTTAAAAATGAGTCATATATATCATTTTTTCGTTGGTTTCTAAACTTAATAAAATACTCAATAAATCAACTTTTATGGTTTTGGTATGATGGTTTAATATGTATATCCTCTAATATTGAGCGATATGCAAAACGATATAATAAAAACACAATTGTTATTCCAATACTATCGGATTTTGATGGAATACAGTATGATTCAATTTTGACTAAAAGCAAAGATGATTTTAAGATTTTATTTACTGGATCAATAAGTATACGAAAGGAGAATCTTATAGAGTTTTTACTTGCGTTAGTAGATTTAGATCTGGTATATAAAAATTGGACTTTTGATATGTGTGGGTTCTGTGAGAAATCAGATGAGTTAGAAATTAGAAGTTTTTTAATACGGAATAATTTGGAATCAAAGGTTATTTTATTAGGTGTTTTACCTCATGATGAAGTATTGAAAATGCAGCAAAACGCTTCTTTGCTTGTTTTGCCAAGGGAAAATAATAAACAAAATTTTTATGGTTTTTCAACAAAGTTAGCAGAATATGCAGTCTCTGGAACACCAATTTTAATGACTGATACTGGAGTTGTATCTTCTTTTTTTAAAGACAATTACAATTGTTTTATGGTTAATGGATACAAAAGAAAAGATTTTTATGAAAAACTAATAAATATACTTTCGTTAAATAATTCGGAACATAAAACTATTGCTTTAAATGCATTTCAAACAGCAAATGAAAAATTTGCCTATTTCAGATATTCTAATATGTTGTCAACATTTTTAAAACTTAACAATGAAGATACTATGTGTAATTGATAGTTTAGGATCTGGAGGTGCACAACGTCAATTAGTTGGGTTAGCAATTGGGTTTAAAGAAAGAGGGCACGAAGTTTCGTTTCTTACCTATCACCCTATAAATTTTTATAAGGAGTTACTTGATGAAGTAAACATTCCTGTTACAACAATTTTAGAGTATAATTATTTGAAGCGATTATTCAAAATGCGCCATTTTATTAGAAGTGGTAAATATGAATCAGTATTATCGTTTCTCGAAGCTGCAAATTTGATTTGCGAAATATCAGGTTTCCCATTTAGAAAATGGAAATTGGTAGTTGGTGAGCGTAGTGCCAATCCGGATATTTTAAATTCATTTAAATTAAAATTCTATCGATGGTTTCATATCTTTGCAGATTATATTGTCGCAAATTCAAATGAAAATATATTGTTAATTAAAAGAATTAATTTTATATTGACAAATAGAAAGTGTAAAGTTATTTATAATTTGGTAGATGAGAATATTTGGAGTTCAAGTTCTGATTATACACCGTTTAAAAATGACAAACTTAATATATTAGTTGCTGCAAGTCACCAGTACCTTAAGAACTGTAAAGGATTAATCGAAGCTTTAAATAAATTAAGTGAATTTGAAAAATCCAAAATTAAAATTGATTGGTATGGTGATGAGAGTCCTGACAATTCATATTCTGAGGCTTTATTATTAGTTGAAAAATACTCTCTTAGAAATATTATTAGTTTTCATAAGGCATCTAAAAAAATTGATCAATTTATGAAACAAGCCGATTTAGTTGCACTTTTTAGTTTTTATGAAGGTCTTCCAAATGTGTTATGCGAGGCAATGGTTTTAGGAAAGCCAATAATCTCATCGTCAGTATCAGATATTCCAATATTGTTAAATGACAATTTAGAATGTGTTTTTGATCCTCGAAATAATGATGAAATAACAAAAGTTTTGTCTTTTGTTTTGACTTTATCAAATAATGAACTATCAAAATTAGGCAATCATAATAAAAATATAGGATTGTTGTTGTTTGAAAAAAATAAAATAGTTTCTAAGTACTTAGAACTTTTAATGAATTAGATTTATGAAGTTAGTAGCGAATTTTATACAACTTGTGTCGAAAGTATATGATAGAATATTGATGTATATAATGATTTCATTATTTGACTCACATGGAAATAATAATATTTTTTTTCCAACTAAATCGTTATTTAATTATAAGAATATTAGTTTAGGTGATAATGTTTATATTGGGCCTGGTGCCATGTTTATTGCTACTGAAAGTAAAATATTCATAAAAAATAAAGTTCTTTTTGGACCAAATGTGTCAATAATTGGTGGAAATCATTCTTCTCATATAATTGGGAAATTTTTATTTGATTATAAACTCAACGATAAATTATCATCAGATGATGAATCTGTTACAATTGAAGAGGATGTTTGGATTGGTTCAAATGCAATAATACTAAAAGGAGTAACAATTTCTAGAGGTGCAATTGTGGCAGCAGCCTCTGTAGTAAATAAAGATGTTCCTCCTTATGCTATTGTTGGAGGTGTTCCAGCAAAGATTATTAAATTTAGGTGGAGTATTGATGAAATATTGAATCACGAAAGAATTCTTTATATATCAAATGAAAGACTTAAGAAAGATTATTTGTTAAATATATTTACTCATGTTGAAAAATAAATTACTGTTGGTTTCACCTATACCTCCACCTGTTGGAGGAATTGCTAGTTGGTCAATAAATATTTTATCATATTACAAACCAAATTTTTCAGATTGGGAAATCATACATCAAAATACAGCCATAAGGTATCATAGTATTACAAATAAAGGTTTTATTCAAAGGCTTATAGGAGGTTATAAAAATAGTTGGAAGATAATAAATGAGTTTAATCGTAATATAATATCAATATGGCCTGATGTAATTCATATTACTAGTAGTGGTTCATTCGCATTAATAAAAGATTTATTTTTAATCAGAATTGCAAAAAAAAAATGTATTCCTGTTGTTATCCATTTTCATTTTGGGCGTATCCCTTTAATAGTCAAAAGAAATGGATTGGAATGGAGTTTGTTGAAGTTAGTAATTAATAATTGCAAAATGGTTATAGTTATTGACCAGCAATCATACAATTCATTAAAGGATGCAGGTATTAAGAATGTAGTAAATATTCCCAATCCTATTTCTAAAGAATTAGAGGTTAGAGCACAAAAAAAAATATATAAAAATTTAAACAGCAAAATTAAAATTCTTTTTGTTGGTCATATTATACCAAAAAAGGGAATTTATGAACTTCTTGAAGCCTGTAATTTAATACCGAATATTGATGAATTAATATTAATTGGGCCTTATGAAAATAGTATTGCAAACGGATTGAAAAATATTGCCAAGAAAAGAGATAATGGAAAATGGTTGACAATCTTAGGAAGTTTAGAAAGAAGTGAAATTTTGGATTATATGGCTGACGTGACGCTTTTAGCATTACCAAGTTATACAGAAGGTTTTCCTAATGTTATAATTGAGGCTATGGCAATGGGCTGTCCTATTGTTGCAACTGATGTTGGTGCTATCCCGGATATGCTTGGGGTTAATACCGTGAATAATTGCGGAATATGTGTAAAACCAAGAAAAATTGATGAATTAAGATTATCTATACAAGAAATAATAAACAATAAAGATTACTCTAAAATGATAGGTAAAAATGGAAATATTAAAGTATTAAATGAATATACACTTTTGAAAATAACCAAATTGTATGAAAGTGTATGGCAAAACGCACTATAAATTAGTAAAAAATAATTATGTTTAAAAACAAAATTCTCCTTATTACGGGTGGCACAGGTTCTTTCGGAAATGCAGTTCTGAAGCGTTTCTTAGATACAGATATTAAAGAAATACGCATATTTAGTCGAGACGAAAAGAAACAAGACGATATGCGTCATGCACTTCAAAACCCCAAAGTAAAGTTCTATATTGGCGATGTGCGCAATAAACGCAGTGTTGATAATGCCATGCATAGTGTTGATTTTATATTTCATGCAGCTGCATTGAAACAAGTTCCTTCGTGTGAATTCTTCCCCATAGAAGCTGTAAATACGAATGTGTTAGGAACTCAAAATGTACTTGATTCTGCCGTGGAACATGGTGTAAAACGTATGATAGTACTTAGTACTGACAAAGCAGCATATCCTATTAATGCAATGGGAATTAGTAAGGCGATGATGGAAAAAGTAGCTATTGCTAAGGCTCGTTCATTAGGCGATGATGCAAAAA
>JBMOGB010000114.1:0-11304 GCA_049318585.1 Bacteroidia bacterium
GAGCATTTGGTATTATATAAAATAAAAAATTTTAGTTGAGGCACAAGTTGCCTTCACTCATCAAAATGAAAGTTTGTGAGGATACAAACATTGTAAAAAAGTAAAATTAACTAATGCTCAAAGTTCACAAATCACTCTTAGCTTCTGATGGTGCATTATAATTTCGAGCGAAGTATTTCCTTTTATTTCCCCATCTATATTTACAGTTTGGGGTGTTTCGGTTTCTATTTTTATATGGTTAGTTTGCACATATTTTAATAATGGCGAGTTCATGTGTTTGCCACTAAATACTTTTGGAAATAGCATAAGCAGCTTTAGTCTTGAAGCTTTTTCTACAATTAAAAAATCAATCAATCCATCGTTTAATTGTGCCAATGGAGCCATTTTCATGGCCTTGCCAGTATAGCGAGTATTACATGCAAAAAGAAAACAAAAATCTTTATGGTGTGCTTCGCCATTTAAGCTAATTTTAGCATTAATGGTTGGGTTGGCTATTATTTTTATGAGCGATGCTATGGAATAACGGGCAGCACCCAACCACCTTAACTTTTCGGCCAGTACATTAATATGTGCCACTAACCCACAACCCACTATATTAAACGACCAAATACTGGTTCCATTTGTTTTTATTTCGGCTATATCAATTAAAATATCGTTTCCTTTAATTAGTAACTGTGTAGCTTTTTGATGTGTTAAACAATTCATGTCGTAGTTAAAAGCATTGCCAGTTCCACACGGAAAAAGTATTACAGCAACAGCTAACCATTGCTGTTTTTGCATCATGGCATTTAACACTTCGTGCATGGTTCCATCGCCACCAAATATGGCTATCTTTTGTATTTTATTATTGTCAAATTGATTTGTAAAATGAGCCAAATCTCCCTTGTTTTTGCTAACCAATAATTGGGTTTCAAAACCATTTTGTTGCATTTCTGCAATGGCTTTTTGAGCTGTTTTTAAAGCATTGCCTTTTCCCGCAAAAGGATTTACTAAAAACAAAATAGTAGCTGGTTTATTCATAGAACAATGCTATGTTTTTTTTTGTATGTTTTTATAAAAATTTTATGGAATAAATAATTTACCAAACAAACTTAATAATACAATTCATTGTTCATTTTTCTACCCTATAAATATTAACAATATCACCTTTGCTTTCTGTTGTTTTTTCTAATAACATTCCATTTTTTAAAGCTACTTTTATTGAAGCAATATTTTTGGGGTCAATTACAGAAATGATAGATTTACTAAAATTATTTTCAAAAGCAAATTCTTTGCATTTAATAGCTGCTTCGGTTGCGTATCCTTTTCCTCTGTGATTAGGCATAAGTGCATATCCAATTTCTAATTCTTCTTTTTCATCTATGGTTTGAATGAGTAAACCACATTGCCCAACAAATTCGCCAGTTTTTTTGTCAATTAAAGCGTTCATTCCACCAGTTCCGTTTTCATATCGGTTGTTTAGTCTATCAAACCAAACTTTACAACGTTCAACCGGGTCTTCTATTAACAATTGTTCTTGGCTAAATATGTATTTTAATGAATCAAAATCTTGACAAAATATTAGCCAAGTTTCAAAATCATTTTGCGTTATTTTTCTAAATATTAAGCGCTCACTTTCTTCTCCTTCTAACGAATATTTGAATGTTTTTTCCATTATTATATTTACTTTTTATTACTCCATTTAACCAATACCGCACGAATCATTTCGTTGTCAATTCTATTGTCATTTAAAATTTCAAATCCATGTTTTAGGTAAAATGGCATTGGTGATTGATAAAATTCGCCTGAACTTTTTAAGTCTTCGTTATGATCAATGACCCAACCGTAAAACTCATCATTTTCGTGTTTCAATTTTTCAATTAACATTCCTCCAAAACCTTTTTCTTGATGGCAAAAAGCAACAATGATAGAAAAACGAATTTGATTTTCTTTTTCAAAATCAACGGCCCAGGCAATCACATTTTTTTTAGCATCTTCAATGAGATAATGGTTGAAATTTTCAACTCCATCTAATAAAATTGGAAATCTATCTTTTAGTTTTAAAGGATATTCATTGTTCCACAATTGGTTTATTTGACTAAATTGATGGCTTGTTAATTGTTTAGTCTTAATAATTTCAATCATTATAATAGCTCATTTTACTTTGCAAATAGGGTAACATTTAATTTCAAAATTAACCGAATTGGCTATATAACAAATTTCGTGCGCTTTATGATGTAAAACAATGGCTTTTTCCATCATTGATTCATGAGCAACAATTATTTCAGGGTTCAAAACAATTTCTTGAAACTGTCCACCACCATTTTCATTTTCAATCAAAGTGCCAATGGCATTATCAATATAATCCAAAACAACTATACCTTCTAATGCACAAACATATAAATACGATAGCATGTGACACGATGAAACGGCTGAAACCAGTAAGTCTTCAGGATTCAATTTATTGGCATCGCCAACTGCTTTATTGTCGGTTGTTAAATGAAGTACGGGTTTGTTAGCTATGGATACAGAATGGCTTCTATCATATTTTCTAATATTCCTATTTCCATCGTCATTATTCCCGTTCCATTTGGTATTTATTTTATAAAAATGTTCTTTCATAGTTGTAAATTGATTTTAAAATAATCTTCTTCCAAAATGGCAAATTCATAGTTATCTACCCATTCACCTCTGATAGGCAATATTTTTCTGTGATGTGCTTCTTTAATAAATCCGGCTTTTTCTAAAACTTTCAACGAACCAATATTTTCAGTAGCACAGCCAGCAATGATTCGATGCAATTTCAATTCATCAAAACAAAAATCTAATACACCTTTCACAGCTTCAGTTGCATATCCTTTGTTCCAATAAACAGGAAAAAATTTATACCATATTTCTGCATTGTAGTAATTAGGTTTTCCTTTATTTAATCCAAACAAACCAATGAAATTTCCTTCCTCATTTTCCATTTTCCATATATATCTTTCTCTTGGAATTTGTTGTTGTGCAGCAATCAATGGATTGATTATATTTTGTGTTACTTCCAAGTTTTCAGGAATTCCTAAAGTATTGTATTTATCCACTTCTGGAATCAAATTTAATTGATGAATTTGTGGGATGTCATCCACAGTAATTTCCCGAAATAATATTCGCTTTGTATTTAATTCCATGTTGTAAAATTTTTGCTATTTAAATCTATATTCATTTCCGTAATAAGGTTCCGATAAATACTTGTCAACGGTGCTGTTAAATAAATCAGGATTCAGCTTTGCAATGCCATGTTTTTCGTTTGGTAAAATACAAAGATTTGCTTTCGATATATTTTTATAAATAAAAAAAGTATGTTCTTCTTTTATCAAATCTCTATCGGTCGACATGACCAAAACTGGCACATTTATTTTCTGTAAATCTTGTGCTGAAATATGTGGTTGATATTCCATCATTCTATAGCGTTGTTGTTCCAATAACCAATTTTGAGTGGTATCTTTTATGGCCAACATCTTATCTGCTTTCACTCGTTCTTCGTGCATTTCATATACTGTGGCTGGGAATAAAGAATTGGTGTCGGGTTCCATATTTGCTCCAAAAGCCACAATCTTTTTGATATGATCAGGGAAATAAATTCCTAATAAAATTCCAATGATTCCTCCATCACTTTTACCAACAATATTTACTGAATCAAGCTTCATTTTTTTAATAAACTCAGCCATGTCTTTTGTTATTTGCATATAAGTTAAGGAGTCGTTACCTAGTTCCGATTTACCTCTTCCCCTGCAATCGATGGAATAAACTTGGTACTTTTTTGAAAAGTATGCTATTTGTGGAGCCCAGCCTTTTGTGGGCGTTAGGTTACCATGGATTAATAAAAGAGGTTTGCCAGAACCATAAGTTTCGTAATAATGTTTTGCACCATTAAGCATCAAATAATGACCTGCATTTGCATTGTTACCATATTCAATTTTCCCATTTACTTCCATTTTATTTTCACGGAACAATGCATAAACTTCTTCACTAATTTGAGCAATAATACTTTCAGTAATTTCATAAGTTTCTTTTGAATTCATTACAAATACACTGATTGCAACGTGATTTCCATTCGGTAAATTGATAATTCCAACATCGTTACATGCGTTAATCATTTCTTTGCTATCACCCGTTCCTGTTTTATGTGCAACGATTGTTTCAGGAGCTAAATTGCCTTTCAAACGCGCATAACTATTTTCAGATTCAGTCATTAATTTTAACAGAAGTTTTGTGTTTGAACCATTCAAAATTTTTCCTTCAAAAAACTTTTTCAAAATGGCATTCATTGTGGATGGTTTGCAATAATTTTTATACATCAAAGATGGATTTTTGCCAACTTCCATTTCCGTATAAGCTATTTCTATTTCCTTAAACCCCAATTGATGAATGTATGAATTTACATTTTTGGTGCCTTTCATCACATCAAACAAAACATCACAAGCTAAGTTATCGCTTTTTGAAATAACAAAATAAAGCAACTCTTCAATGGAGATTTTGATTACCTCTTCTGGATGCGCTTTTTTAAGTGGACTCCAGTTAAAAAAAGCGCGCATTTCCTTATTAATTTCAACCATTTGTTGCAACGTCAAATTCCCTTGTTCCACTTGGTTTATAACAGCTAACGCAAGCGGAAATTTATAAACACTTTGCATGGGGAATTTTATTTTATCATTGAATGAAAACGTATCATTCGTTTCCAAATTGGTTACCGAAATTCCAACTACTGCTTTGTATTGTTTAAGTATTTTTTCAATTTTTGGTCTTAAACTACCAAAATTCTTTTGATTATTTTGCGCAGTACAAAAATTAATCAAGCTCCAAGTAAGAATAATGAGGATTATTTTTTTCATAAATTTATTGTTTAAAATGCTGTTTTTTCTAAAAGTTCATTTGCACTAATCAGTATATTTTTAAATTCTTCCTGATGCACCATTTCAATTAACATTTTTGGATTTTTGGGTGCTAAATTATGTTCAGATAATGGCAGTTGAAACCAATGCGTATCGTGCCAATTTCCATGTTTAAATCCAACATTTTTGAACAATCCAATTTCCTCAAATTTCATTGCTTTATGAAATCCAATGCTTTTGTCGTTTGGCAAAGCCACACCCGCAAATACGTTATAATAACCTTGTAATTTCAACATTTCAAAAAGTGTTTGATATAAAATTTTCCAATTCCTTTGGTGTGAAAATTAGGAGCTACATAAATGGTTGATTCTGGCGACCATTGATAAGCTGTTCTGTATCGATGGGTACTTCCATAGGCAAAACCTATTATTTTATTATTTTCCAAACAAACTAGCCAAGGATATTTTTCTGTATTTACTGTAATTCTTTCCAAGTATTCTTCCATAGTTGGTGCCTCATATTCAAATGAAATGAAGGTATTTACAACATAATACTGGTAAATAGCCAACACTTCCTGTGTGTCTGATTCTTGAATTAAACGCATGGTATATTTACTATTCATTTTATTCAATGTTTTTCTCCTTCCATAAATAACATGGGAACGGTCAAATTGAGTCCATCATTTTCATTGGAATAACTATTTAAATTTTGTTCCAAAGCAGTAAATATTTCTTGTAAATCTTGTTTTGGAAAAAGATTGGTCCATGATGAAAGCCAACCTAATTTAATAAAATAATGATTGAGAAATGCGGTTCCATCTACAAATTTCATTTCAAAACTTTCTTCAAAAACACGATTAATTTTAAAGTCATTATTTGTAAACAATGCTGAAATACTTTCAATATTTCCTCTATGCAATTCTTCATTTTTTAAACCAGTAATCAATTCCGATTTGCCAATTTGTTGAAGCGTATTATAAAATATTTCGTAAAATATATTCCAATGGCCAGTCAAATTTGTTGTTAAAGCTAACTTGCCATTTGGCTTTAAAACTCGGTAGCATTCACTAAAAACTGCATTTGTATTTTCAAAATTATTGATGCCTAAATTGGAAACAATTAAGTCAATTGTATCGTTATTAAATGGAATTTTTTCGGCAGAACTTTCAATGATTTCAACATTGGTATAACCATAGTTTTTTATCTTTTCATTGGCTCTTAGATTGGCATTTTTCCATGTATCAATTCCATAAATTTTGCAAGTATTGCCCGCTCGTCCGGCTAGTTCTAACAAAGGAAAACCTGCGCCTGAACCTAAGTCAACAATGGTTTTATGGCGCTTCAAAGTAATATGTTTTAACAACAAAAGTCCAAATGCTGCACTCCACAAAGGCGCTTCATCAAATGTATTGATAAAGGTTTCATTGTCTTCAAATTTGTAGTTTAAAAAGTCTGTCATAATTAAATTTTCGGTTCTGATATTTTTCGCATCAAGGTTTCAATAGGACCGTTTTCAAATTTCTTACTCCATATATAACTAAACACTACACTTAACGAAAAAAACATTATAGCGTAAAACAAAATAAAGTTTGATGCTTCAGGCGTTTCTGTTTGAGGAAATCCAGTATATTCTTTGTTGGTTAAAACTGATAGCAAAATTATTCCAACAGTAATGTGAATAACATAAAGTGAGAGTGTCATTTTTCCTGTTTTGGCCAACACTAAAACCAATTTATTTTCCGAAAATTTGTTTCCCAAATACATACAAATAGCAATTACCATCAACGCCCAGCCTGTTGTTATCATAAAAAAAGGAATGTTTACGGGAAAATAATCTTCCATTATATATAACCAAGAATCAATATAAAATTGATGATATAATGGGTTTTCAAAATCAAAATTGATATAAAGTCGTAATGCTTTAAAAAATACTATCAGGCAAAAACCAATTACAAATATTTTTTTCCAGGTTCGTTTCTCTTGCCAGTTTAATTTCCCTAAATACATGCCGATTAAGAAATAAGCAAACCAAGGAAAAATGGAGTTCCAGCCATTATAAAAGGTATTTCTTAAAAACCCTAAGGGTGTCCAAAAGTCAGCATACTTAGTAGTTTGTAAATCCCAACTTGTAAAAATCGGGATGAAGAATTGTAAGACATTATAAACCAAAATGAACGTAAAAGCAATCCATAAATAATTTCGTTTTGGAATAAAAAGTATAAATGCAGCAATATGCATATAACCTCCATAAAAATGAAGAATATCACCTGGCCACCAATTATAAAGTAATAAACCTAAAGCAAACAAGAAGAGGGAACGTTTCCATATTATTAATTTCAGCTTTCTTTTTTCTTCAATACTTCCGCTGTAGCGATTTGCTAATAACATGATACCCATTCCTGCACAGATTATAAATATAGAAGTGGAATTGCCAATAAATAAATTGCTGAACTTTCCTAAAATGGTCTGATTTCTAAAAGTTCCAAAACAAAAAATAAAATTCACAATATACATACCTAAAATGGCATAAGCCCTTGCCAAGTCAAACCCGATTATTCTTTGATTCATCATTATTTTTTTGTTGCTACAATGGCATACACCATTGGTATTTTATTTTCTAAATGCTTAATTCGGTATTTCTTTGGTTCAAATTCTATTGTTTCTCTAAAACAATTATAAGGCGAATAATCAAACTCATCAAACGAATTTATTTCCAATCCGTTTTTTATTAAACTATTCAACACTTCGCTCATGCCATGATTCCACATTACATATTCTTGAGTAATTGCTGCTTCTCTATTTGCATAAGTTCCACTTTCGGTTTCTACAATTTCCCCTGTGTTAAAATAATTGTACCCAATGTTTTTAAAATCATCGTCAAACATCCAAACAACAGGATGAAATTCGGCAAACACAAACGTACCATTTGGCTTTAAAAATTGGGATACAATACTTGCCCATTTATTTAGATCGGGAAGCCAACCAATGGTTCCATAACTGGTAAATACGATGTCAAATTGTTGGGTTAAATGATTGGGCAAGTCATACACATTACAACAAATAAATGTAGGCTTAACACCAGCTTTTTCAGCTAATTCATTGGCGCTTTCAATCGATTTGTCCGACAAATCAACGCCTGTTGCTATTGCTCCTAATCGTTCAAACGAAATAGTATCTTGCCCAAAATGACATTGCAAATGCAAAATACTTTTTCCTTTTATATCACCCAGTAAATTTAGTTCAATACTATTCAATGAAGTGTTTCCTTTTAAAAAACCTTCAACATCGTAAAAGTCGGATTCAAGGTGTGCCTCCGTTCGTTTATTCCATGATTGTTTGTTAATGGATATATAGTCTATTTCTCTTTTGTTCATTTTATTGTTCTTTTATCATATCGTAACAATGCATTCCTTTTGCATAAAAATCATTGGTGATTTTTGTAGTTTTAAAGCCAAATTTCTCGAAAAAACCAAAAGAATATTGGGTCGTATCAATATAAATTGGTTTTAAAGGATAGTGCTCTGCAATGCGTTCCAACCTGTGTTTTAATAACATTTCACCAAATCCTTTTTTGTGGTAATTTTTATGAATTAACCCCCAAGCCAACGTGATAATTCCATTATTATCTTTATCGCCAAAACCACCACAGCCTATTATTTCATTTTCTAAAAGTACTATATAAAAATAAGTTTTATTTTCAATGGGTTTGTTTTGAAAAGTATCTAAAAAGTTTTCAAACTCACTTATTTCTTCTTCAGCAAAATACATTGGAACATTGCTTTTAAAGGCAATTAAACAAGCTAGCTTGTCATTGATATTATATGCTCTTATTTGTGTTTTCATACAATGAGGAAAGATATTTTATTTTTTTCAAATTAAATAAATTTTCTTAAAGTTGGTTCTATGTGATGAACAAATCCTTCTTGAACATAAACCTTTTCACCTTCTTTGGTTGCATGCAATTCAAAAGCATTATAACCATACTTCTTTCCTTCTTCTACTAACAAATTCAAAATGTTTTTACAAATACCGTTTCTTCTGAATGAAGGAACCGTGTACATATTCATAATATAACCACATTTACCAGAAGGATTTTTAAAATTTCCTGGCATATCTCTTAAATGGACAGACCCAATTCCAGCCACCACTTCATCACATTTTGCAATGAATGAAATGCAAGTATTATCGACAGTTGCTTTTGAAAAATACTTGTTCATTTGATTTCTTAATAACTCAATAGTTTCCTCATTTTGTCCTTCAGATAATTCAAGTGCAAATAAAATTCTATTATCAACTAATGCAGAAATATCGTCAATGGTTGCTTTATGATAGGTAAACTTCATCATTATTTTAATTGAATGGTATAAATATAAAACACCTTACCAAACACCGGTTCTAATTCTTTTTGTTTAATAAATCCAAGGTTTTCGTACACATGTCGTGCTGCATTTTGGAACTCAGAAGTATGTAAAGCAATGGTTTTTTCTCCCGAAGTTTTAGCTAAATCTATGCATTGTTGCGTGAGCTTTTTGCCAATTCCATTACCTTCATAAGCAGGATTTACTCCTACATATCTGATATACGACCATTCAGCAGGAAAGTATAAAAAGGGATTTCCGTTAGGAATTAAAAATGCCATACCAATGATTTGATTTTCTACTTCACAAATAAAGCAAGTGGCTATATTCAATAGGTTTGAAAAATTGCTTTCGTTATTAAATCCAGCTTCCCATTTCTCCCAATTCTCTTGGGTTATCACTGATTTAAATTGTCCATAAGCCAACAATCCCAATTGTTGAAGTTGCTTCAAATCGGAGCTGGTGGCGGTTCTATACTTAAATTCTTTTGACATATTTTTATTTCTCTATGTAAACAGATGTTCCTTTTGCTTTTTCATCGCCTAACCATTCCCAATTAAGTGCAAGTTTTATTTTATTGTATTCATTGAAGCTAATGAGTGCTTTAGCTTTTCCTGCCATCATTTCACTTTCTTTGGTCACACATTGGTACAACATATTTAAATAATTTCCTTCTAAAACGGCAATTATTTTTCCATACAAAAAATTACCGCCATAATATTCTGCAGTGACTAAATTTCCCTCTTGTTTATATTCAAAAATAGTTTCGGAATTCACTTGACCATTTTCTGAATTTTCTAATAGATAAAATGTTTTGTTATTAAAGTTTATTTCACTCATTTCAATAAAGCTATTTTTATTTGTTCGTTGTGTGTTTGAGTCATAAGTCTATTCTATCATTATTGGTTGAAGGTTGCGATATCACTAAAAACTCTAAAACTTCATTACTTTCATTGGCTATAAAATGCTTTGAATTATTAAGTACTGACAAGCCATCATTTGCATTTAAAAGTAAAATATCTTTTTCTAAATAGAAAGTAGCTTGACCTTTCAATATGTAAAAAAACTGATTGGCATTTTCATGAAAATGTAATTGTTCCTTCGTTTTTGAGGGCATCATTTCTTGTTTGATTGACAAAGCTTCACTGTCATTTAAAATCCAACTTAAACAGTCATGGCCCCAAGTATAATTGGTGGCATTTTGCTTATTTATTACTTGTTGCATTCGTTTTTTCTTTGATAATTAAATTCAAATTTTCCCTTGCATTTTTCCATTCAGAATTGATGATACTAAAATAAGCCGAATTTCTAATTGTTCCATTGTCTCTTATCCAATCATTTCTTAAAACTCCTTCGAATTGAGCACCAATTTTCAGAATTGCTTTTTGTGAACGAATATTGTTTTCATCGGTTTTCAGTTGCACACGAATGGCCTTCAATTCTTCGAAACAAAAGTTCAACAATAATAGCTTACATTCCAAATTCACCGCTGTTGCCCAATAGTCAGGATGCAACCACGTCCAACCAATTTCTAACTTCATATGCTTCGGTTCTATATTCATTAATCGAGTACTTCCAATTATTTTATTATCATGTTGGTGATATACAATAAATGGAAATTGAGCGCCTTTTTCTCGTTCAATCATTGCATTTAAAAATGTTTGAAATCGCTTTTCTTTGGAACTCATATCCGTTGGAATAAATTCCCAAATTTTGGTTTCATTACCTATGAATGTTAAATCTTCAAAATGAATTTCATCCATAGGCACCAATTTTATATACCCACCAACTAAAGTAGTATTTCCATCAATCCAATTCATTTGGCTAACCATTATTTTTCAAATACATTTTCACACTATTACATAACTCCAAATCTTTTCCAAATTTTTTATCTTGAATAGGTGTCAATGCTTTTAATTGCAATGGAATATGACCCGACCAAACTTCATCCAATAATTCCTCATCTCCAGCGGGACCTCCATTTCTTATTTTGGCTGAAGCCTTTTCAATACAAAACTTTATAACCATTGTAGCTTTTAATGGATCACCGTAAAAAAATGGGGATTAATAAATAAATTGGCTTAAAATAGCCAG
>JBMOGB010000115.1:0-11274 GCA_049318585.1 Bacteroidia bacterium
TATTTTTTAAGAAAAAACTACGAAAAAGCATTTGAATATTATGCAGCTTTAGAACGTATAGCTGGCAATAAAGACAATTTACAACTTTCGTTACTTGGTCAGTTGCGAGCCTCCATGATTATGGGGCAAATGGATACTGCGACTCAAGTTTCGTTCAGGTATGTAAACTCTGGAATAGCTACAAAAGAAGGTTTGAGCGATGCTAAATTAAACATTGCAAGGTTTTATATGCAACGTAATAAACCCGATAGCGCTTGGGCCGATTTCAATTATTTATTGAAAGAAAACAAAGAAAAACCAATAGGAGCAGAGGCAAATTATAATATTGCATTGATTCAATATTTAAGAAAAGATTACAAGGCAAGTTCGAAAACTATTTTTGAACTAAACGATAATTTTAGCAAATACGAATTTTGGGTAGCAAAAGCATTTATACTGCTTTCGGATGTTTATGTAGCTCAAAAAGATTATTTTCAAGCAAAGGCAACTTTACAAAGTGTTATAGATGAATACAGCAAAGATGATTTGAAAATTATAGCCTTAGAAAAGTTGAAAAAGATTGAAGATGATGAAGCCAAAGGTAAATTGGAACAAAAGAAAAAAGTAGATGAAAGGATAAAAAGCCGCGACTAATTCGAACTTTATTTTTTGATTATTTAACAGCAATAAATTTATGAAAAACACAATATTATATATCAGCTTTATAGTTTTAAATGGCATTTGTATCAATGCATTTGCACAAAAAGATTCGTTGGACGATGGCTTAACGGTTAACATCAAATATGTTCCCACTTTATCGGAATCTATTAAAATTCCGGTGAACCCAAATCCGGAACAGCCAACTAGTGTAAAGCCAACTTTTACTTATAAAATTCCGGATTTAAATACCCCAACAACTCCAACTATTTATACCATAAAACCCATAAGTTTGGGTAATGCTTTGTTGCCTAAATTAAGCAATAACTATTTCAGATTTGGTTTTGGAAATTATGCCACTCCATTGGCCGAAGGTTATGTAAACAGTGTACGAAACAAAACCTGGAACAATGGTATTTTCTTTAAGCATTTATCGAGCCAAGGCGATAGAGATTTTAACAATTTCAGCAATAATACTTTGGCCGCACATAGCAAACGTTTTTTTGAAAAAACTATTTTAAGCACTAGTGCATTGTACCACAGAAACGTAGTTTATAATTACGGATATAATTTTTCCGATTCCATTAAACCCAAAGCTGATACTTTAAAGAATATTTATAACTTGTTTGATTTGAATATTAGTTTGGAAAATTTAAAAAGTGATACTTCAAAATTAGCTTATAAGTTCGATTTGAATTACTATTTCCAAAGCAATAATTACAACTTAGGTGAACATAATTTTAAACTAGCGGGAACATTGGTTAAAACCATCAGCAATATGCCTTTTACTTTATATACAGGCATAAATAGTATAACCAATATATTAAATAGTAATACTTTGCAACGCACAGCTTTTATGTTTAATCCACGCCTAAATTTAGAAGATGAAAATTATTACATAAAAGCAGGTTTTAACTATACATATTTTACTGATAGTTTGGAAAGTACCAACCCAAATCATTTTTATCCGGTGGGCGAAGCAGCATACCATGTAGTTCCAAAAGTATTTACAGTTTTGGCAGGTATAAATGGCAATTATAACATCAATACTTTTAGAAGTATCAATGCTGAAAACCCGTTTGTAAGAAATTATAATTTTAAGAATACCAATAATAAATTTGAGATGTATGCTGGTTTTAAAGGTCATATAGCAAAAGGGTTAAATTACTTTTTACAAGGTTCAATTGCTAACGTAAGCAATATGCTTTTTTATGTAAATGATAGCAGCAGTTTTCAAAAAATTATTTACGATGAAAAAAATGTAACGCTTACTACTTTTACTGCTGATATTAGCTATCAAGTTGGTGAAAAATGGCGTTTGGCTATGGTTTCAAAGTTTTATAGTTACAGTATGGGGCAGTTACAAAATGCATACAGTCGTCCAGGTTCAGAAGTAAAGTTAAATAGCACATTCAATATTGGTGATAAGTTTTTATTGCGTGCCGATTTGTTTTATGTAGGCGAAAGAAAAGGCGGAATTACCAATCCTACTTCTGGAAATAAAGACAATATTTCGGAAATTAAGTTGGATCCGTTTGTAGATATGAATTTTGGAATAGATTACCGTTACAATAAAAATGTATCTGTGTTTTTAAACTTTAATAACATGGCAGCAGCAAGGTATATGCGCTTTACCAATTACGATGTGTATGGCTTCAACGCATTAGGTGGAGTTACGTTAACGTTTTAGAAAAAGCATAAATTACAAAAAAGCCATTGATGAAATAATCGTCAATGGCTTTTTTGTTTCAGTTGAATAAATCATATATTTGTTTTATACAGATGTTTGATATAATATTTTAAAGCTTGTGGGTAACAAAATTCAATTTCATAACTATAATTTTAACACAACAAAATATACTCCGTTAGGAGTTATATATTGGTAATAAAATAAAGAAGTGTTCCTATAATAATTGTCCCTTAGGGACTATACTTAAAGGAGATAAATGTTTATATATAGTTTTTAAAGAAAACCATATATTTGTTTAAAAAAATATCACAATATGCTAGTTAAAAACAAAGTTTTAGATTCCATAAAAAATTTACCTGAAAGTTTTTCAATAGATGAATTAATGGAGAAGTTGATTGTTTTGAATAGGGTTCAAATTGGCGATACACAATCAATTGAAAACAGCGTTTTAAATGAAGCTGAACTTGATAATGAAATAGAAAAATGGTTCAAATAAATTGGACTAATCAAGCGGTTTTTATACTAAAAAGACAATAGAAAAATTATAAAAAGCCATTGATGAAATAATCGTCAATGGCTTTTTTGTATAATAGTTCAATAGTTTATCTGGCTATTTTAAGCTAATTTAACTATTCACCCCCATTTTTTTAAGCTGATCCAACATTGCCAGTATGAAATGAGCATACACTGAATAAAAGCATGATGCTTAAGGTGTAAATTGTTTTCATTTTTTTTAGTTTATTGTCTAGTGATTCTTGTTTTGAATATTTGGCTTCTTTATTTTGATAGGAAAACATTTCGACAAGCTCAACAACCACGGCCATTGAGCTTGTCGAAATGTTTTCAAATTAGTTCAAAACAATTTTTTTATTAATTACTCCTTTTTCAGTAGTAATATTTACAAAATATATTCCTTTAGCATGTTGGCTCAAATCAATAGGGGAGTTGTTGGTTTGATGATGAACCAATTTTCCGTTAACATCAGTAATATTGATGTATTCAATGGTTTCGTTGGTGTTTATATTTACCATTCCTGTTGAAGGATTTGGAAATATTGTTAAATAATTGGGTTCTTTATTAATAGTTGTTACATTAACTAAACTTGGGTCAAACTCAAAAAAATCATTGTATTTAACAGAAAATAATGAATCTGTACCTGTTCCAAAATATAATTTTTTACCAATTACGAATGAAACAACTCCAGTTCTATAAATCTTATCGAAACTCTTTGATGAATTCCAAGTATTATCGTTTATGTTGTAATATAATAATTTTTCTTTAGACCCTCCCTCAAATCCTAACGCAACATATGGTACATTATCAATCAAAAATGAAGAAGCCCCAGATCTTCCGAAATTTCCAATATTCGCTTTTTGAGTCCATTTATTGCTGTCAGAATTAAATTCCCAAAAGTCCTTATAATATACTGATCCATTTGTGCCCGTACCTAAATATCCTTTGTTGTTTATTGAAAATCCTATTGCTCCTGATCGATTTCCTCCAGGAAAATTTGCTTTTTGAGTCCATTTATTACTATCAGGGTTAAATTCCCAAAAATCGGAATAATTGGAAGAACCGTTGGTTCCTGTTCCTAAATAAATTTTATTCATAATGCTAAATGCAACTGCATAAATTCTAGCAGCACCTGGAAAATTTTGTTTTTGGGTCCAAATTTCAGACTCAGAATCATATTCCCAAAAATCTTTGCTAAAACTGTTACCAGTTTGTAATCCAGTTCCATAATAAATTTTTTTGCCTACACTAACACACACAGCACCATACCTTCCATTACCTGGAAAATTTGCTTTTTGAGTCCATAAATCTCCATCGGCCGTGTAATTCCAAAAATCATTTCTTGCTCCAATGCTATCAAATCCTCCTATTAAGTAGCCGATATTATTGATTGAACAACCTGAAGATGCCATCCGGGATGTACCGGTAAAGTTAGCCTTTTGGGTTAATTGAGCAGATAAATTAATAGACATCATAAACATGATGGTCATTAAGGAATTTTGAATTTTTGTTTTCATATTGAGATTATTTGTAATTTTATTAAAATATTCTGCAATATAATTTAATAGTTCATATTTTATAATTTAATACAAACATTCTTCTGTTCTGTAAAAAACCTTAAAGCTTCCCAGCCACCTTCGCGGCCAACACCACTTTGTTTCATGCCTCCAAATGGAGTTCTTAAATCTCGCAAAAGCCAGCAATTTATCCAAACAATTCCGCTTTTTATTTGCGCTGCCATGTGGTGCGCAGTATTCAAATTTTCTGTCCAAACAGTAGCCGCCAAACCATATTGTGTTGCATTTGCCATTTCCAAAACTTCTTCTTGGGTTTCAAAAGGAGTTAAAGTAACCACAGGGCCAAAAATTTCTTCTAAATTGGTTCTACAGTTATACGCTAAACCTTCTATTATGGTTGGTGCTATAAAATATCCATCTGCATTTTCACCATCTAATTTAACAGAGTGTCCGCCTAATAAAATAGTTCCTCCTTCTTCCTTGGCAAGGTCAATATAACTAAGTACTTTATCAAAATGCATTTGACTAGCTATGGCGCCAACTTTGGTATCATCGAGTAGGGGATTGCCCACTTTCATGGCCTTTGATTTTTCAATAAAAGCAGCTTTAAATTTCTCGTAAATTGGTTTTTCTATAAAAATTCTAGAACCACATAAACATATTTCGCCTTGATTGGTAAATGACGAACGAACACTTTCAGCAACTGCTTTATCGAAATTACAATCTGCAAAAATGATATTGGGGTTTTTTCCGCCTAATTCTAACGATAATTTTTTAAACATAGGCGCAGCTATGCGTGCGATTTCTGCACCAGTTTTGGTTCCACCTGTAAATGAAATCACCGAAATTCCTGGATGAGCAACAATGGCCGAACCCACTTTTCCACCTAATCCATGCACAATATTTAACACACCTTTTGGTAATCCTGCTTCTATACAAAGTTCCGAAAACAAATAAGCGGTCATGGGAGTAACTTCACTAGGTTTTGCTACCACACAATTGCCAGCCGCTAGTGCAGGAGCTATTTTCCAAGTAAATAAATACAAGGGCAAATTCCAAGGACTAATACACCCCACAACTCCAATTGGCGTGCGCAAAGTGTAGTTAATGGCATGGCTTCCCATGGAGTGCGACTCACTAGCAAAATGCTCGATTGCGGTAGCAAAAAAGTGAATATTTTCTACTGCTCTAGGTATTTCACCTAACTTAGCTAACCAAACTGGTTTACCTTGATCAATGCTTTCAGCTATTGCTAATTTATCAATATTTTGTTCAATTAAATCGGCTAATTTCAATAAAATTTTGCTGCGATTATTTGCACTCATATTGCTCCATTCCGGAAAAGCAGCTTTGGCAGCTTGATAAGCTAAATCCACATCATTGGCATCGCTATCGGGGCAAAGTGAATATACTTTCCCTGTGGCAGGATTGATGTTTTCTAAATAGTTGTTGGCAGTAGGTTCTTGTAATGAACCATTGATATAATTGGCTATTTTTTGCATAAAATTCTTTTATCAATATTTTATTATTTGCCACTGATTTTCTCAGATATTACCACTAATTTTATACAAAGGCGTTGGTTTAATCAGTGAATCTGTGGCTATTTTTCTTGTCTTTATTTACTAGTTTAATCTGTGATCCCGATAGCTATCGGGATGTGGCTATTTTTTATCTCAAACATTCCGCTGGATCTTGTTCAGAAGCGCGTTTGGCTGGTAATATTCCAAACACCAATCCAACGCTGATTGAAATGGTAAAACTTAAAAATACACTGATGGGTGAAACAATGGTTTCAATATCGGTGGCAGCTTGAATAATTAAACTAATGGCTATTCCCAAAAATATTCCAATTACTCCGCCACTTACGCTAATGGTAACGCTTTCGGCCATAAACTGCATTACAATATCGCGCTTACTAGCGCCAACACTCATGCGTAAGCCAATTTCTTTTACACGTTCTAGCACACTGGCCAACATAATATTCATAATTCCAATTCCACCAACTAGCAGCGAAATGGAAGCAATGATTCCTAACACAGTATTGAATAATTTTTTGGTTTTTTGCTCTTGCTTTAACAATAATTCTGGAACAATAATTTCAAAATCATTTACTCCATTATGTCTTCGGTTTAACAAGCGTTGAAGCACATCTACAGTCGATTCAACGGCATCACTTTTATTCACTTTAACCACCAATCTATCTAATTGATGGTAATTATTATCTGTACTTTTATTGGAGTTTTCTTCCTGATTTTGCGAAGCTTTTATTCCCGTTACTGTTACCAATCCACGGTTTTTATAACGCAATAAAAATGTTTTTACTGGTGTGTATATTTCTAAATCCACATTGCGAATAGACAGTTTTTGCATATTACCTTCGTCAATGTTTTTGTTGTTTAATACGCCAACAATTTTTAACCAATTATTGCCACATTTTATTTCTTGCCCAATGGGGTCAATGGCGCTAAAAAACTTTTGCGCTACTTTAGAGCCAATTACACAAACTGATTGTGCATTTTGCTGTTGGAAATCTGAGAAAAAATTGCCTTTTACCAACGAAAAATCTAGCAAATGAAAGTAATCATTGCTTACGCCAACCAGCTTTCCGCCTAGTTTTATGCCTTCTCTTATAAATAAAGTTTGTTGTTCTATTTCGCTGCTTACTACCTCCACATCATTCAGTACCAATTTAATGTTTTCAGCATCTTGAATATTTAAACCTGGGCTAAATTTTTTTTGCTGAACACCACTTTCTTTGAGTTGCTTTTCCTCTTCTTTGGTTTTAACAATGGGTTTAATTACAATATTATTAGAACCTACTTGTTTTATTTGTTCTAAAATTTGTTTTTCAGCACCATTACCAATTGCCAGCATGGCAATTACAGCTGCCACTCCAAATATAATTCCAAGCGAAGTAAGCAACGCCCTGAATTTATTGGTGAGCAAGGCTTCCATGCCATTTTTAAAATTGAAAATTATTCGTTGTAAATGCATGGAATTACAAGGGTTTAACGGTCTTTGCTATTGAATTTTCTGTAACCGCTATCGTTTGCGCCAAGTGTTGGGTTATTGTTTGGTTTATTGTTATTATTTGGCTTGCGGTTATTCGGATTGTTATTATTGCGGTTATTGTTTTGGTTATTATTCCTAAAGTTACGGTTGTTATTATTGTTTCTTTGATTAGGATTATTGTTAGGCTGATTATTATTCATTCTGCGCATTTGTTGCGCTTTAAAATCAATTTCGCCAGCATCATCTATTATAATTTTTCCATTGCTTAATTGGGCCAAATGAGCCATAATTTGTTCGTCACCTATTACTTCATCGTTCCAGTTGCGGCAATTGGTTTTCATAAAACTACCAATGGCATTGATATATGAAGTTTTAAAAGGCCCATCGGGCAATTCAGTCACTTTATGAATCATTTTCTCAATGTTTTTACCATAAAAACGATACGTAATTCGTTGTTGCGGATATTTCATGGCCTCTGGTTTTACAAAAACTGTTTCAGGAGTAGGCTTTGGGTAAGGCGATTCAAGGTCTAATTTAAAATCAGAAATAATGAATAAATGGTCGTATAGTTTGTGTTTATAGTCAGCTATATCGCGCAAATGCGGATTTAACTGACCCATTAAAGTTAATATTTCGTCTGCTACTTTTTTACGTTTTTCTACGTCTTCAATTTTGGTAGCATACTCCACCATTTTTTGAATACTGCGTCCGTATTCCGATAAAATTAATTTACTACGTTCGGTATTGTATTCTAAACTAAGTTCTTTTCCCATAAAGGCGCAATGTAACGATTATGATTTAATATTTAAAAGAGATTTTTTTGATGGAAAATTGGTTCTATAGGCACTCGCTCGCATCTTGCGAGTTTGAGTTTGTTTGGCGTCCCGCCATTATTTAAATAAATCAGCTGGAGGCTTATAAATATGCTCACTCGCAAGATACGAGCGAGTGAGGATCCGATAGATATCGGACCACTTGCGCCTGCATTTAGTAATATTCAATTTTTCTTATTGTAGTAAAAATCAACTTTCCATCTTCAAATTCTCTTCGCTCAATCCAATTATTTTTATTGTCATAAATGTACTTAAACGTTTTATTGATTGGCTTCTCACCTTTTATATTGATTTTTTGACTAATCAAATCATTATAATCATTATATCCAAAACCAATCTCAGAGCTAAAGTTGTTTTTTTTGTCGAAATAAAGTTTTTTTACTGGCAATAAGCTATTGTTGAATTTAATTATTGTCGATTCTTTTTTTACATTACCATGAAGTGTTTTTTCACTATAACTAAAAGTAAAATATTCATTATATTCTACGTTATCGTTTGTTCCTATTTGTAGTTTAAAATCTTTATTGTTATACCAAACAAATTTTTTGTCCTTTACCTTATTACTATCCACATAATTAATTGTTGACTTATCAAATTCTTCAAAACTCAAACTATGACTATATAGCATTCTTCCATTTGAATCATATTTATTAAAGCCTCCACTAACTAAGGAAGAGTGTCTTTTATGTACTTCTTTATAAACTTTTCCGTTTTCAAGATATGAAGCCTTGTATATAGATTCTAATTTATTAAAACGATTGTATTTTAAAATAGTAAGTGGTTTAAAATTTTTAGTATAAAATACTGAATCAATTTCATCAATCTTATTATCTGAAAAACTGCTAACTATTATAAGACTTTTTAAAGTATCTATTTTAGAGCTTAAAACACATTTTGGAACACCATTTATGTATTGTAAGGTCGATTTATAAATACCATTTCCTCCATATTTTGGAATGTAATAGAACTCAATTATATTAGATATCTGTAAATTATTAAAGTTAATAATTTTTACTAAATTTTCATATCTATCATAGAATGTTTTTGAGGGTTCCGCTGCAAGTTTATTGTCTTTGTCTCGTAATTCTATATATAAATTATTTACTTTACCAAAAAGTAAATAGTCAGAATAAGAGGTTACAAATCTTTCAGAATACAGTATCTGATTTAAATATTCATCATCATAAGCAGCAAATGTATTGTAGTTATTTTTTTGTGCAAAGCAGAACAATGGTAAGATTGCTATTATATAAAGTATTTTTTTTATCATTAGTTTTTATCGTTAAATTTATAAAAATGCCCTTCAAAATGTCAACTTGCACTCGCTCGCATCTTGCGAGTGTGAGTTTGTTTGGCGTCCCGCCATTAATTACATAAATCAGCCAGAGGCTTATCAATATATTCACTCGAAAGATGCGAGCGAATGCAGGCCATTATAATAATTCAATAAAAAGACCATTATTATTACTGATAGCTGATTGACAAATTTGTTTTATTGCATTGTAAGGTTCAACAAATTCACCTAAAACTAAATCATTTATAGCTATTAACTGATCCATAAATTCTTGCTTTCTTAAACATTCCCATTCATCATCATACCAACCATTTTTTCTAAAATAATTATACATAACACTCTCAGAATGATATTGTCCTAATGGAATTAAATTTAAAATCTCATTGAAATGATAATTAAGAAGAATTACCTTAAATAATATTTGATTGTTTCTTTTTTCTTGAAGAATTATTGATGATTCACCTAAATAGTGCTGTGTGTATAAATCTATTATTGTCATACTATTTATATTTTTAAAAAAATATCCTTTTGTTACAAGCGTCCGCTTGTGCTAGCTGTGTAGCATTTTAAATTACTGAGAAGGTTAACTTAGAATCCTTTATATAAAACAAAAAATTATCTTTTATCTCATATGGTGAACTCTCATCAATTATAATTGTTTGTTGATAATCTGTTCTTCTATCTAATACTTGTATTTCATTTTGTTTTTGTAAAACAATTTTTTTCTTATCTAAATAGATTATTTTTTCATCAATAATCTCTTTATGAATTTCAGCCTGATGAAAATTTTCAGATAATTCTCTTATGTATATTTTTGTTTCATCATCATAATTTTGTCTTTTATATGCAAATTCATTTGTATCCTCACTTAATGTATAATAATGTCCTGAGTCGTAAATTTTCCCCTTAAAAATAATTTTTATATTTTCTAAACTTTCTATTTCCAGAATATAATATGAAAACTTGGGTTCATCTCCGTCCTTATCATATATTTCAAATCCAATAATATTTTTATCAGGCGAAGTGAAAATCGTATATCTATCTTCTGTGAAATAAAGATAAGTAAAGGCGGGATATTTATCTAAATCGTCAAAATTTTCACTTATAAAGTCATATAAATTTCTTTCTCTACAATCATTTATGTCAAACAAGGTCATATCTTCTCTATAAATGAAGTTTTTTATTATGTGTTTTTCATTTAAACTATCCCCATAATTACTATTTTCAAAAGTTGGTAAATGAAATATTTCTCCTTTAATGTTTATCTTTAAATTCAAATAATTTTTTCCGTTTTTTAGAGCTTTCAAAAAGAAATGTTCCTCATCTATTACATGAAAGTGAGTAATGTGCAAAGTTGTATCAAATTCATATAAATAGTAATCATTTGAATCAAATCTTGAGTTGTTTATAGAAGCGGAAATTACATGCATTTTTTCTTGAAATATAATTTCACTGTGTAAATTGTTTTTGATATCTAAAATATCAATATATAATTCTAGTCTCTCATTGCATTTAAGTAAAACTATCTTTTGACTATCCTTCAGATATACTATTTGTAATACTCTGGAATTAGGGATATTACTTTTCAAAATCAATTCTTTTATTGTTTCCATTCAATTTTTTTTACGTATTAGTTACCCCTCAGTTAGCGCAAGCGTCCGCTTGTGCTTTAAACGTGCAAGCGTCCGCTTGCAATGAATACAAGCGGACGCTTGTTAATAAACAGCACAAGCGGACGGTCAAGTAGGCAAGGGCATTTCAGCCCAAGCCTCTCACAGA
>JBMOGB010000116.1:0-11245 GCA_049318585.1 Bacteroidia bacterium
CATTTAATTTATCTTTCTATCACTATTTATCAACTACCTTCGTTTGTAAGTAAACACTAAGTCAGTTCGAGCGGAGTCGAGAACGGCATGAATGTCTCGACTTCGCTCGACATGACTACTGACTTCGCTCGACATGAATACTAACTTTGCTCAACATGACTTTAAATTCAGTCAGTTCGAGCGTAGTCGAGAACAGATTGCAGTGTCTCGACTTCGCTCGACATGACTATTGACTTTGCTCGACATGACTACTGACTTTGCTCGACATGACTACTGACTTCGCTCAACATGACTTTAAATTCAGTCAGTTCGAGCGATGTCGAGAACGGCATGAATGTCTCGACTTCGCTCGACATGACTAGCTTTTTGAAGCTTTTGATACAGCCTCCTAAAAATTGAACCTTTTTATATTTTTACAACCCCTTTTATTCTAAAGGTATAAGTTGCTTTTATATATGCTGAATCTAAAGCTTTGGAGGCTTTGCCCGTGTATCTAATTTCAATTGGAGAATTTAGTTGGTAAAGGTTTTTATAATTAACCGAACTTACCCAATCTGGTAATATAAAATCTAAGTTTTTACCACTTGCATCTGTAGGTAATAAAACCAATGTATTACTTCCTAATAATAACTTGGTTTCTTGTAAATCGGCAAAAGTAAAATTAATTGAATCGGGTATGGAAAGATTTACTTTAGTAAAATTCAAATCAGTTAAATAGTCGCTTGAACCTGTTTTTTCTTTTACAGCACTTTTTAAATTCTTTATGTTAATTTGATAAACTGAATCAAACGATTGGTTTGGGTTGAGTGAATCAAAAAAAATAGTTGATGTAAGTTCACGAGTTACGTTTACGGTTCCCATTGAATCGGGCAGTTTGCACGAGGTAATTATTAGTGACCCAAGTAAAGCAAATGCTATGATTATTTTTATTGTTTTCATGTTTTTCGGAAATTAAATGAAATCTTATTATTTATCTATTCTGGAATTATTACTGTTTTTTCTGAACAAAATTCTGATTCAGCACCTTTACTAGTAACTACTTTTACAGCATATCTAAAAGGACCTTTTCCTATTGGGTTTGTATTTTTGTACATAAATATTCCATCATTATAAGGCAATGTAGAACACCTTTCCAATGGATCAATTCCTGTGGCGCAATAAACTTGAAAATAGATTTCTTCATTTTTCTTTTCATCTTTCTCGTATGTCCATGAAACAATAATTTCCTTTGAATCTTTATCGTATTCGGCTTTTACATTTTCAACTCCTTTTCTAACACCCGAATCGTAGGTTTTTGCCTTTTGAGCAAAACAAAATTCAGAAGTATTATTATCAGTATCAGAAGCAGTAAGTGTATAATAATACACTTTTTCTGGGATTAAATTTTTATCGTAAAAAATGGAATCTTTAGGATTCATTCTGCCCAAATATTGAAAGGATGTATCTTTTTCTGCTCTTCTATAAAGGCTCATTCTGGTTGCATCTTCACTACTGCTAGGTATAATTGTTAAAATAAGACAACTATCGGTAGGAGTTACCGCTGTTAATACTGGGGCAACTGGAGGAATAATATCTGGACGTTTAATTTCAATTATTTTTGATGATTCTGAAACATTGTAATTTCTATCCAAAGCATAAGCACGGTAATAAATATGTTTAGTCAAAGTTTTTAAAGTAACAGTATCATGAAAAATGGTATCAGCTCTATTCACAATATAATTAGTATCCTTACTAAAAGTTTCGTAAATGGTTGAAAAATCATGGTCAGCCTGGTTTGCTTTAGCTATTCTAAAACCAAAAAAATCTTTGTCCTTATTTGCATTTAGCTTAAGCGTTATTATGCCAATAGAATCAGATTTGCCTAATGCCCAAACTGGAGCTGCTGGCGGAATGGTGTCAATTCGGAGTAGATAAACTGCATTTGAATAAAATACATTTCCTGCGGTATCTAACGTTAAAATTCTATAGAAATTATCGCTGTTATTATTCAAATTGTAATCAATAAACTGTGTAGTTGCAGGGCTAAGCAAATTTGGGGTGAGTATGGTTTTGAATTCACCTTCAGCACTAGAATCTTTTGCTACCCAAAATCCTTTTAAGTCGGAACCTGGATTACAAGTTAGTTCCCATTTAATAACTGCATTTTTAGCTGTAGTAGCATCAGGACTTGGTACAAAAATACAAGTAACAGGTGTGCGGTCTCTTGCCATTGCATTGCAAGTTCCAATTACCATTTCTTCGGCAAATAAACTATGCCCAATAGCCCTATAAACATAAGGTACATACATTTTTACACTGGAATCGGCTAAAGCGCCAAATAAACTATCCTTCTCATTTGAGGTATTATCTATCAATAATAAATCCCTGTTTATTTTTTTAAAGGTATTTCCTCCATCATCTGATCTTTCCATGCTATAGCCAATGAAAGGTTCTTCTGGAAAAGCCCATTTTACAAGAATATTTGTTTCCCCTTCTATAGGCCATACTTTTGCTGTTGCATTTAATTTTGGTGATTCAGCAACAGCTTCTATTTCGGTTCCCATATTTTCCTTTTTTTCAGGAACAGAAATGGCTTCTATTCTATATTTATATTTGCTTCCTGCTGTTATATTTTTATCAACCCAGCGCAAACCCATTGCATCAGCGCTTTGTGCATCCATACACGAAGCCATGGTAGCAAACAATAACATCAAATCGTTTTGAGCAATGGCCAATTGTACATCGTCCATGCTTGTTATTTCCTTTGGTACATTTTTAGCTCTATCAATGGTAAACGCATACCCCATTTTTAAATACTTGTAAGCTTGCACGTTCGTATCGCTAAAAGAAGCCAAGGTTTTATCCCACTTGGATTTATCCCATAATTTTACATCGGTTACTTTTATAAATTTGCCATACTTATTGCCATTGTTTTCTGCCCTAAATATGCGATAACCATTTTGTAAGCCATTTTTAAAAACCTTTTTATCATCGGTTAACCAACGCAATACTATGCTATCGTTTCCGTTGCGCGCCATTAAAGCAATTTTTGAAACTACAGGTGTTTTGCCATTTTGGGCTAAAACAGTTGATGTAGTACTGATTATAAAAAGTAAAACTAGAATTGTTTGAATTCGATTTTTTATTTTCGGTAACTTTTCGATTTTTTTCATATTGTACACTAATTAATTTATAACATAAATTATTATTGAGTTTTTGTGGTAAATCTGTAAGGCTCAGTTTCCATTTTAACTAACTTACTACCTGGTAATCCTTGTGCAGGAAAATAAACGTCTTCATAACTATACCCACTACCAACTAAAGTAACATTTTTTCTCAATTGTGCAATACATTTTATTGATAAGGATTTATTTAGGTAAGGATTTGGCTGATAAGGATCAGGAAGAGGTCCAACATGATTTTCAGGAAGAGGTTCTGTTACTTTTAAGTGATTTCGGTAACGGTCTCCAGCTGCAGTACTTACATTACCTGAATTCCTTATCTCACTCACATTCCAACAAGCATTACTACCTATTATATAATTAAATCTATCTCCCATTCTAAAATATGATTCATGACCTGCCCCATCAGACTCTTCACTATTTAAAGGCATAATACATGGTTGATATGCATAACTGGTATTTGGTCCGTTAGTACCTATTGTTTGATGATTTCTTAACTTTTGTGTTTCTATTGCCGTTATATTAAAAATAGACCCATCTCCATTATATATTTTAATCTCAACATCCAATCTGTAATTGTTTTCAGTGGTGGTTCTCCCATTTGCGTCTGCCATTTCTATTGAAAAAACTCTTTTTATTGGAAAAAGAGAAGAAATAACTATAGGTGATTCATCAGTTACATTGGTGGTAATAGTATTATTAATTTTATTACTAGTAGTCTTGTTATAGGTTGTTTCATAGTCTCGAACTGAAACACGTACTATATCATTTAAATCTGCATTATCTAAACTGAAAGCTTGAGTTGGATAACAAGGGGTACCATATTGAAAAGGTACATTTGCATTGAAATTAAGTTTTACAAAAAGTATTGTTAATTTAACTTGGCCAGATATACCGCCCTTTAGCCAAATAGGTTCTGGTCCACCACCTGTCATGTGGCCAGTGCCCGCCATTCTTACGGTTACTAGTCCCCTAAAACCAATTTCGGCCGATGCAAAAGCAGCAATTCCTCCATTGGCATACCAATAACCAAACTTATCAGTAACGCAACCACCCGGTGCCGACTTTTGAAGGGCAAAAAAAACTTCGGCACCTGCTGCATAATTTCCATAAAATGGACCGCAAGAAGCTTCGCCTCTTGCTATGAAACCTATTCCAAAATCAAATCCACCGTTAGGAACTGTATTATTAACAGGAAATTGAGGGTTACTTATATTACCACCACAAGCTCTTATACCATCAATGGTTGATTGCCAAAAACCTGTTTTTGCATTAAGTGTATTTCCTGCTCTTAGATAAAACTTAGCAGGAATAGTAGTAGGTACTAATCCTGGCCTAAAATTTATTACATTTGGTTCGTCTGGTGTACCAACTGTTAAATACCAAGTTGGGTCGTTTCCTTTTCTTTTTCCCCCATCTATAAATAATTTTATACTTATAGGGTTGGCGGTTGAAATTAAATCAGGACCAACTTTAGGTATTCTTAAATCTATTCTAGAATTTAAATCAAAAATATCGGTAGTGAAATTATATGAAACACTTAAATTCCCTTTCACCATAGCCATATCTCTTTTATTTAATCCTGCACCTATAAACATAGAACCATCAATTTGTATTAAATTTATGCCACCAGTATTGTTAAATTGTGCTGTAAATGAAATATCACCATTAAAGGACTCTTCATTTGTCACGTTAACAATTACACCCGTAACTTTAAAACCTAAACCTACACTAGAGTTAGGGGTAAATGTAGCCCCACATCTATTGCTTTTTACTTCAGTAGCTTGCGGCCCCTGAATTGCATTAGAATCTATTTTAGGAATATCAGATACAGACATGTGGTGCCAAGCTCCAATTCCACCCCCTTTTAAACCGATTGGGTTAATCATTGGTAAAGCTTTCCTTAGTATTATTTTTGCCTCTGCAAACCAGTAATCGTATGTTCCGGTGCTAGGTAAGGCCTGTGGTACATTTCCAAATTGAACTGCCGCTGTTACTGTGCCTACCTTTGCAAAATTAGCTCTGATATCTCCTTTAAAGCCATCGCCATAAACTGGGTCTTTACTGTAAAATACTAATGAGCCTTTTAAATCTACTGCAGCCACTCTAGCATCTACTATAATTGAATCAATATTTGCACTAATTAATTCAGGTAAATATTTGTTATTTACCTTTTTTATACCTCCTACCACTTTTATGGCAGTTTTACCTTTTATGCTAGAGCCTAGGATTAATTCTAAATTGAGCTCAAGCTGTGCGGAAGCTAAATAACCAACTACTGGATTTGGATTATCTGATATTACTATTCCACTTATAGTTGCTGGAAATCCTGCAGCTTTCTTTTGCGGACTAGCAAAAGAAAAGGTTGCAGGCTTCATTGTAAATTTCTTTGCTATAGCATTATTAAAGTCGAATCCTAAATTTTCGAAACCCATTGCAAAGTTTACTGGAATTTTATCCATCAATGTTTTAGTTATACTAATGTTTCCATTCAATTTAACCTCAGCTTTTATCGTATCCTTTCCATTTTTTTTCAATTTTTTTATGTATTCCATTTTAACTAATGAATTGCTATTTAAATTCAATTCACCACCAGCAAACATTTCTGCATTTAATCTACCTTCAGGCGTAATGGTAAGTTGAACTTTTGCACCTTTCCCTTTGGTAGTGGTAGTCCAATTGGCAGCATAATTTAACGTGTTTGGACTTTGTGATGTGGATTTAGAAATAGGTAAAACCATTCTACCGCTTACCTGTGCTTTGGTAACCGATTTATTTAAAATGGTAATTTCTACTTTATCTAAACTTGCCTGAAAATCGCCCACTGTTCCAGTTTCTAAATTTACAATAGGAGTTTCTTTTGCACCTACGTCTATTTTGCCTGAAACCCCTGCCTTACTAATTATAAAATTATCCACCTCAACTGATATACCTGTGGTATCAGTTGATTTATTATAAAACTTAGGCAGCACAAATGATGCATTTTTAATATAAAAACCTCTAAATGTATTATCCTTTATGCCTGTATATCCTGTTGGAAATTTTATACCTGTTGGATTTTTTGTATCCGAATTATCAAAAACTACTTCTTTAACTTCCAATTCCGAACCATCTACTCCATTTATTTCGCTTTTATTTAATGATAAAGATAGTACCCAATCGTTTAGCTTTGCTATATCGACACTGGCAATGCCACTAACTTTTACAGTATCTGGTACTTCTTGGTCAGTTTCACTCACTGGGGTTAACCAATCCCTAGGAAAATTCACATCAACAGTTGCTTTCAATTGTTTAAATCCTTTACAATCCCATTCAATAAAGGTGGCTAAATTGTTTTGGTGTTTTGCTTTTAAAGTTACGCCATAACTTTCCGAAGTTGGATCTACGATATTGAAATCTTCTATCAATGCTAACTTTCCACCAGCTTTTGAAGGTGAATTAATATCGAATGTTATATCGGTAGCAGCAAAAGCAATTACATCATCTAGATTGTCTTTATTATAGGGTAAAACTGCTACGCAAACCAGTGTGTTGGCTTGTGGACTAAATTTCATTTCAGTAATTGCCAAAGTGTAATCAAAAATATTGTTTAATCCCATAGGCAACTTAGGTATATTGGCCGAATTAGATTTTATGAGATTATTGTCCATATTTTGGCTTAAAACCATTTTAGTTGGGGCATTATCTTTCAGCCTTTTATTCAGGTTTTTTGCTTGTGCTTTTGTTGGCTTTTGTGAACCGTTAGTTTTTAGCAATTTTGGAATATCGCCAATGGTTTCGTCTTGCAAGGCAAAAACATTTCCATTGGTTACTTCATTACTAGAACCACTCACGCTAATATCAGTAAACTCTACATGAATAGGTGTTTTTAACCAAGGAATCATGATTGAACCTTTGCCACTTAAGGTATAAATACTATTAGAATTGGTTGATTTGGAGAGTTCTGTTACCAACATTTTAAAGGTATTTATGGTGATGAATCGATTTCGAAAATCAATATTACCGGCACTCAAACTAACAGTAGTTTTTATCACTTTTTTATTTCCGTCACAATCTGTTATTATTACACTGTCAACTCTAGAAGAGTCTTTCATGGTAAAACTAAAATTTTCAGAAACGCCTTTGTTTTTTGTTTTTACCCCTAATAAATTTCCGGCACTATCTTTTGATGTAATGTTCCAAAAATAGGTGCCTTCTTTTTTGAAAAGGGTATCTTTCCAGGTATTTTTAAGCGAGTCGGTTAAAGTAAATTGAGCTACTAAGCTGTCTTTTTTCGACTGTTTTTCGTAAATACTTAAAATATATTGATTTTTTTTACTTAATTTAGGTGAAACCCCTAACCATTTGAACGTAGCCCCTAATTTAAGTTCGTAAAATGATATACTTGCATTTTCTTGGGGAAATACTGGAACAGCTTCTTTTGGAATTGCTGCTTTTACAGTGAAGGAGCCTATTTCAGAAAAACCTAAAGCAGCACCTGATTTTTTTCCAATTGGCCTTCCAATATCATCTATGGCCTTTACGCGCCAATAAAACTTGGTATCGTTTATAGAATATATATTTCTTCTCCAGCTGTATGTTGTGTCTCCACTCAATTCCTTAGAAATAGTTGGTATGTTATTTAAGGCTTGACTTTCACTTTGGCCACTTCCAGCTTGATAAACTTTAAGTTCATATCTAACTCTACTTGGATAACGCGGTTTTATGGAAGTCCATTTTAACTGAATTTCTTCATAAGCGGCTTCTGGTTCTAGTTTCTCGTTGTCTTTTAGTGTTGCCAAAGTAGGTTCAGTATATTGAATTGGAACTGTGGGTGTTATTTTTGGTTTATCTACTGGCGTTTCAGTAACTACATTAACTGTAGGGGTTGTATTAATGGTAAACATCCTAAGTTCAGAATAACCCAAAGCTGATCCTGCATTTTTTCCAATTGGTTCATTGGTTGTTCCATCTATTGATTGAACCCTCCAAACATATCTATAACTATTTACTCCAGCTATTTTTCTTTGATTAAATATTTGTTGTAAATATATTCCATTGTAAAAATTTACATATCTTGTAGTATTCACAATCGGCATTCTTGTAAGCGCCTGCAAGGCATTCATATTTTCTGGTACTTCAAATATTTCGAATTTATATTTAACTGTACCTTGATAAAAAGGAGTAACTCCACTCCAACGGAAATTTAAACTACCCATTAGTTGGTTTTCTGGTATTACTGCATCGGCTTGTGGAGTGATTAAAGTTGGTTCCTGATAGTCAGTTATCTGAAAATTAGCACATGACGAAGCACCAATTTGTTCGCCATTTGCGTTAAAAAGGCTAACACATATATTGTACTGATCTGGTTTGAGTTTACCAGAAATAATATTTAAATCGGAAAATGAAACATCAAATGAATTTGAATTCCAAAAGTCGGAAGCTACATAGTAATTAGCACCTAAATTAAGCGTTACAGCTCGGGTATTATTTAAGTTGGTGGTCATTACAGTTTTTCCAGCTTTAGTTACTACACCTTGCACTTTGTAGGGTCCTGCTCCTGCAGCTATACTAAAAATCATAATTTTTACTGGAGGTGGGGTTTTTAACCAGTCTAATGCCACTGTTGGTGGATTTGGACTCATGATTAGTTGAATAACTTGGGCCGATAAAGTAAATTTTGTCAAGATTAGAATGGCCAACAATAAATATTTCTTAAGCATATTATTTTTTATTTTTAAAGTTTTAAAATATTAAAATGAATAGGAAGCAGTTATCCTAATTGAGTTTTCGCGGTTTTGAACACCTGGTTTAGCACTACCATACTTAAAAAAAACAAGAGAACCTGTAGTTCCTAAGTTCAATCCTTTTGCTACGGTATATGATAATGATGTTGTTACATTTATATTTTCATCTGGCTCAAATGGTTCAAGTGAAGTAATTTGATAGTTTTGAGAAAGTGATGCATTGATGTTTTTCTTTTTTCCAAAAACATACGATTCAGAAAGCGATAACATTTTAAAATTGACTTTTCCTACAGCAAGGTTGTTTTCGAAATAAGTGCCGTTCAATGAAATACTAAGTGGTTTTTCAACCAATGCCAACGAATAGCCTAAAATATAAACTTTAGTTTGGTTGTTCATTTGCCCACCACTTACTATATTGTAATCTACAAACTGATCTTGGGTCCAAGCTGCCATAAATGTATGACCAAATTTTTTACCAACAATGTTATAACTGCTACTTAAACCTAAGTTTTGGCTACTATTTTGTAATCGAAAGGTATCATTTGAAATGGTATTTCTTATACCAAAATTGGAATAGGTAGCATTAAAGTTCCAACTTTTTGTAATTTGTAAGTTTAAGTTAGCCGAAAGCAAGTCTTGATAAGCAGTGGCTAGTTTATTTTTAAAAAGGTTGTCAGTTCTTTTACCATAAGAACCATCTATATTTATCCTGCTTTTAAATAATGAAAACTTTGGTTCTATGGTCCATTCTAACCTGTCGTTTTGTAAAAATGGATAGCTCAAAGTTTTGTAATCAGGGCTAAAAAGTCTCATTTTTCCTCTAATACTCCATTTTTTAGCTACATATCCAATTCCACTACTTCCTGCTACACCATAATTACTGGTATACCTTGGAGTGTACAAACTTGTTAAAAACGAAGGAACATTTAATTTAAACGAATCTGACTCTAAACTTGCATCTTTTAAGTCGGGCGAAAATGCTGAAATAGCTGTTTCTAACTTAAAAAAAATTCTTTTGGCAATCCAATACATTTGATCTACACTTATCACCACATTTTCTTTTGAACTAACACCTTGTGACTTTACAACTGCCGAGTTTGGGTCATCTTTGTGAAACAAAGCAATTAAATATAAATGGGTTGAATCCTCTAAACCTATACCCAGCTTTGCACCATATGAAGTTCTTTGGTAACTACCAGGAACTCTTAGTAAAGTGTCGGTGCTAACTCCTCTTTGCGAATTGCCATAAAAAGCAGCAGCTCTGAATTTTTTTGGTTTCCAATTAAAACCTAAACCAAACACAGGCAAATCGCCACAGGTTAACTCAGAATATTTTGGAATTTGTGTTCCTATAAAGCCTTGAAAACTTTTATAAGTGGGCGATAAACTTAACTGATTGTAATAATTCAATAAATCGCTCCAGCTAAATGTAGTAGGAATAGGAGAATTATACTCTGCTGTACCTTGTTGCAAAGTATACGCAATAGAAAATGGCAATGAAAATTTTCCATAGGAAAAAGAAGTACTGCCCATAAACCTAGTAACCGATTCTGGTCTGTAAGGCCTATATAGAGAATCATTGCTATTGTAACTAAAAAATTCCTGTGAAACAGATAAGTTTCCAGATATTTTAAATTTATTCTTAGTTTTTTTTTCTTGTGCTTTTAAATTTGTTGTTGGTAAATAGCACAAAAAACAAGTAGCAAGTAAAAAGTTAATAAACTTTTTTGAGTATCTAAAAATCATAGGCCTTTTTGTTTATGTGGCAAGCATAAACTAAATATTTTTATGTTTTCAATAAATGGGAAGTTTGTGGCTATATTTGGGAAGTTTGAAGATTTTGACCCCAAAAAGGGGTGTTTTTTAAGGTTATTTTCATGGAATTTGAGGGCAAATAGCAAGGTAAAAAAGTGTTTTTGGTAAATTTTTAGTCTTTTTTTTGTAATTATTTGCGGTTGGTAAAATCAATCATTATTCTAATCCAACTTAGTAAAAAACCCATATAAAAACTGATGCCTTCGCTCAAAGCGAAGGCATCGGTGAAGCAGCAAAGAAACTACGAACATAAGTGCGGGAACGTCATCCTGAGTGCAGTGAAGGAACTTTACAAGGTGCTTCCGCACATTGTCTGAATCAGGATTTACTGAATTTTAGGGTTTTCCAGAACATAAGTTCGGGAGCGTCATCAGTGGGTAAACACTAAGTCAGTTCGAGCGTATTCTAGAACGGCATGAATGTCTCAACTTCGCTCGACATGACTACTGACTTCGCTCTACTTTTAAAACCCAAAAAGCCCTCGAGTAATCGAGGGCACTGAAAAAGTCCTTTAAGGAATAAATGTTAATAAAAAGGAGCAAA
>JBMOGB010000117.1:0-11238 GCA_049318585.1 Bacteroidia bacterium
GAACCATTTAAACCTAAAACACCAATTTTAGCTCCATAATAAAACGAGAGATAAATGTTTTTTAAAACTTGCTTTTGTGGAGGAAAAGTTTTACTTACTCCTGCCATTGAAAATATAATTT
Organism: Bacteroidia bacterium; assembly: GCA_049318585.1. Taxonomy (GTDB): domain Bacteria; phylum Bacteroidota; class Bacteroidia; order UKL13-3; family UKL13-3; genus JAAFJM01. The sequence goes on from JBMOGB010000117.1 coordinate 122, forward strand.
TATTGTCTGCCATAATTTTTTGTTTTTAAAAGGGAGGCAAATATATAAGTTTTATTGATTGGTTTTAGCGCAAAATTATTGATTTATTTCCAAAGAATTTTAAAATACAAAGTGTAGTAATTACCATTTAAAATTGCTTTATTTGTGGGTAATAATCATTTGTTGTTTACAATTGTATTGATATTTTTGAAAAAAATAATTTTATAAACTTAATTTAAATATATGAAAATAGCAGTTATTGGTACAGGCTATGTTGGCTTGGTTACAGGAACATGTTTTGCCGAAGTAGGCATTGAAGTAATTTGTATTGATGTTGATCAAAAAAAAATCGACAATTTAAAGAAAGGCATTATGCCTATTTACGAACCCGGATTGGAAGAAATGGTGCTTCGCAATATGGAAAAAGAACGTATAAAGTTCAGTACTAATTTAGCCGAAAGCATTAAGGGTTGTGAGGTTGCATTTATTGCAGTTGGAACTCCTCCAGGAGAAGATGGAAGTGCAGATTTAAAATATGTATTGGCAGTAGCACGCGAAATTGGTCAAAATATAGATGAATTTTGTGTAGTAGTTACCAAAAGTACTGTGCCAGTTGGAACAGCCGAAAAAGTGAAAGCTGCCGTTCAAGGTGAGTTAACTAAACGTAATTCTGAAATTACTTTTGCAGTAGCTTCAAATCCTGAATTCTTAAAAGAAGGTGCAGCTATTGACGATTTCTTGAAACCAGATAGAATTGTAATTGGTGTGGAAAGCAAACAAGCTGAAGACATGATGCGCAAGTTGTATAAGCCATTTTTATTAAACGGTCATCCAATTATTTTTATGGATGTTCCTAGTGCTGAAATGACAAAATATGCTGCAAATAGTATGCTTGCTACAAAAATTAGTTTCATGAACGACATAGCTAACCTTTGTGAAATTATGGGCGCTGATGTGAACATGGTTCGTAAAGGAATTGGTAGCGATGGACGTATTGGAAATAAATTCATTTATCCAGGAATTGGATATGGTGGAAGTTGTTTTCCAAAAGATGTGAAAGCATTAATAAAAACAGCTAAAGACAATGGTTATACCATGCAAATTTTAGAATCGGTAGAGGCAGTTAACGATGCACAAAAATCGGTTTTATTCAATAAAATAATGAAACATTTTGATGGCAATATTAAGGGTAAAACTTTTGCCATGTGGGGACTTTCATTTAAACCAAAAACTGATGATATGCGTGAAGCTCCATCGTTAGTAATTATTGAAAAATTATTGGCTGCTGGCGCAAATGTAAAAGCATACGATCCAATTGCAATGAAAGAAGCAAAACATATTTTAGGTGAACAAATTGAGTACACTAAAAACGAAAACAATGCTTTAATTGATGCCGATGCTTTATTGATTGTTACTGAATGGCCTGATTTCCGCTCACCAGATTTTCAAGTAGTAAAAAAATTAATGCGTGGAAATGCCATTTTTGATGGTAGAAACATTTATGACATTACTGAAATGCAAGAATTAGGTTTCGACTATTATTGTATTGGTGTAAGAACTAATTAAATTTATAAAATAAACCATTCAATTAAACGAATGGTTTATTTTTTTTATTAAAAATTTGACGAGTATTTTGCATAAAATACTTAAATAAAAACTAAGAAAATGACTAAGAAAAGAGTACTAATTACAGGAGCTGCGGGCTTTTTAGGTTCACATTTATGCGATCGTTTTATTAAAGAAGGTTACCATGTAATTGGGATGGATAATTTGATTACTGGCGACCTAAAAAACATAGAACATTTGTTTAAATTGGAGCAATTTGAATTTTACCACCACGATGTAAGTAAGTTCATATATGTTCCAGGTCAGTTAGATTATATCTTGCATTTTGCAAGTCCAGCAAGTCCAATTGATTATTTAAAAATTCCGATTCAAACTTTAAAAGTTGGTTCTTTAGGAATTCATAATTGCTTAGGATTAGCCAAACAAAAAGGTGCAAGGGTTTTGATTGCTTCTACTTCCGAAGTATATGGCGATCCATTGGTACATCCGCAAACTGAAGAATATTGGGGTAATGTAAATCCTGTTGGCCCACGTGGAGTTTACGATGAAGCAAAACGTTTCCAAGAAGCCATCACCATGGCTTACCATACTTATCACGGTTTAGAAACTCGCATAGTGCGTATTTTCAACACTTATGGTCCTCGTATGCGACTAAATGATGGTAGGGTTTTACCTGCATTTATAGGACAAGCATTGCGAGGTGAAGATTTAACCATGTTTGGCGATGGTTCTCAAACACGTGCTTTCTGTTATGTGGACGATTTAGTAGAAGGTATTTACAGATTGTTGTTGAGCGATTATGCACAACCAGTAAATATTGGAAATCCGAACGAAATTACAATCAAGGAATTTGGTGAAGAAATAATAAAATTAACTGGAACCAGCCAAAAATTGGTATCGAAACCTTTACCAAAAGACGATCCAAAACAACGCAAGCCAGATATTACCAAAGCTCAGGAAATATTAGGCTGGGAACCAAAAGTAAGCAGAGAAGATGGATTGAAAATTACGTATGAATATTTCAAATCATTATCACCAGATGAATTGAAAAAATCAGCTTACCATAAGTTTGATTAAATACAAAAAAACACGCTTTCGGGCGTGTTTTTTTATGCCCAATGAATACTCTCGCAAATATTTATTTCGCACCATCGTTAATATAGCAACCAATCATTGTTCTATCTGATAAATAAATTCTTTCATTATTAACCTTTTTCATACAAATCATAAAACCTTCAACACGAATTTTTTTCTTTGGTTTTAAGAGACGCACGACCGTGCGTCTCTTAAAATAACTTGCGCCCACAAATAAGATACAATTCACATTTTTTATCTTTAAAAGATCAGTAAAATTATTCGATAAATTTTATAGTTTGCACTCACTAATTTACCCATTAAGTTATGAAAAAATTATTGGTAGCCAATCGTGGCGAAATAGCCATTCGTGTTTTGCGTGCAGCAAACGAATTACATATTAAAACTGTAGCTGTTTATACATACGAAGACAGGTATTCATTGCACCGTTACAAGGCCGATGAAAGCTATCAAATTGGTGATGAAACCGAACCACTAAAACCTTATTTAGACATTGATGAAATTATTAGGGTTGCTAAAAATAATGACGTAGATGCCATTCATCCGGGCTATGGTTTTTTAAGTGAAAATGCCAAATTTGCGCAGAGGTGTAAAGACGAAGGAATTATTTTTGTTGGTCCTGAGCCTTCGGTAATGCTGAACTTAGGCGATAAAGTAATGGCAAAAAAAGTAGCCATTGAAGCACAAGTTCCAATTATAGAAGATAGTAAATTGGAATTAACCAGCGTTGAAATTGCTTTGCAAGAAGCAACCAGAATTGGTTTACCCATTATGATAAAAGCCGCTGCTGGCGGTGGCGGACGTGGCATGCGTGTATTGCGCAGCATGGACGATTTAGAAAAACAATTTACTGAAGCCAAAAACGAAGCCCAAGTTGCTTTTGGCGATGGTACCATATTTTTTGAAAAATTCATAGATCAACCTAAGCATATTGAAGTGCAAATAATGGGTGATAATTATGGAAATTTAGTGCATTTATTCGAACGTGATTGTTCGGTTCAACGCAGGTTTCAAAAAGTGGTGGAAATGGCGCCAAGCCCAAGTTTAAAAGCCATTACCAAAACCAAATTATATGAATATGCCATTGCTATTTGCAAAAAAGTAAATTATAATAATGTTGGTACCGTTGAGTTTTTGGTGGACAAAGAAGAAAACATTTTTTTCATTGAAGTAAATCCAAGAATTCAAGTTGAACATACCGTAACCGAAGAAGTTACTGGAGTTGATATTGTAAAAAATCAATTGCTCATTGCAAATGGTTCAAGATTGGATTCGCCTGAAATAAATATTCATCATCAAAGCGATATTGTTTGCGAAGGTTTTGCCATTCAATGTAGGATTACAACCGAAGATGCTGCTAATAATTTTCAACCTGATTACGGAACCATTATTGCATACAGAAATGCGGGCGGACATGGTATTAGATTAGATGAAGGAAGTAGTTATCCGGGTGTAAAAATTTCACCGTTTTTTGATTCCTTATTGGTAAAAGTTACAGCCAAAGGTCGCTCGCTTCCCGAAACATGTGAACGCTTAATTAGGGTGCTTTCTGAATTTAGAATTAGGGGCGTAAAAACCAATATTGCTTTTTTAGAAAATGTATTGCGTCACCCAACATTTATTGGTGGCCAATGCACGGTAAATTTCATTCAAGATAACCCTTCATTATTTGCTTTTGGAAAGCGTAAAGATAGTGGTACCAAAACCTTAAAATACTTAGCCAATATTTATGTAAACGGAAATGAAGATGTAAAATTTATCAATCCAAATATACAATTCAGACATCCCAATATTCCAAGTTTTGATAAGTATGCAGCCTATCCAAAAGGTACAAAAGATATGCTGAATGATTTGGGCAGACCAAAGTTTATTGAAACCATAAAAAACGAAAAAAATATTCTTTATACCGACACTACTTTTAGAGATGCACATCAAAGTTTATTAGCCACACGTGTGCGCACAATTGATATGCTAAAAATAGCTGAAAGTTATGCTAAAAATCACCCTGAATTATTTAGTTTAGAAATGTGGGGCGGTGCCACTTTTGATGTGGCTTTGCGCTTTTTGCATGAAGATCCTTGGCAACGTTTACAGTTATTACGAGAGGCCATTCCAAATACACTTTTCCAAATGTTAATTCGTGGTGCAAATGCAGTTGGTTACACAGCTTATCCCGATAATTTAGTAGAAAAATTCATTGAAAAAAGTTGGGAATATGGCATTGATGTGTTCCGTGTTTTCGACTCTTTGAATTGGATTGAAGGAATGAAAGTTTCTATCAATGCCATTAATGAAAGAACCAATGGAATTGCTGAAGCTTGTATTTGTTACAGTGGTGATTTTTTAGACCCTAATAAAAACAAGAAATTTAACCTAAATTATTACCTTGATTTAGCAAAAAGATTAGAGGATGCTGGCTCACATATTTTAGGAATAAAAGACATGGCAGGTTTGTTAAAACCTTACCAAGCCGAAATATTAATTACTGAATTGAAGAAGTCAATCGACATTCCAATTCACTTGCATACACACGACACCAGCGGCATTCAACCTGCTACTTATTTAAAAGCCATTGAAGCTGGAGTAGATATTGTAGATGTTAGTTTATCGAGTATGAGCGGATTGACTTCACAGCCTAATTTCAATTCCATTGTTGCCATGATGCAAGGGCAAGAAAGAGAATGTAAAATCAATATTCATAAGCTTAATGAATTTAGCAATTATTGGGAAGATGTACGCGAATGGTACTATCCGTTCGAAAGTGAATTGAAGGCAGGAACAGCCGAAGTTTACGACCATGAAATTCCAGGAGGACAATATTCAAACTTACGTCCGCAAGCGCGTGGCTTGGGTTTAGAAGATAAATTTGAAACCGTTAAAAAGAATTATGTGGTAGCCAATGAACTTTTTGGCGATATTATAAAAGTAACTCCATCGAGTAAAGTAGTAGGCGATATGGCTTTGTTTATGACTGCCAATGGTTATACCAAATTCGATATTTTTGCCAATGGCGATAGCATTTCGTTTCCTGATAGTGTAATTGGATTATTGAAAGGCGATTTGGGTCAGTCGGATGGAGGCTTTCCAAAACATTTACAAAAACTCATTTTAAAAGATGTAGAACCTTTTACGAACAGGCCAAATGAGCATTTACCTCCAGTAGATTTTGACAAAGAATTTGCGGATTTTAAAACAAAATTTGGAAATGATTACAGCTTTTTAGATTTATTGAGTTACTTGTTTTATCCAAAAGTTTTTGAAGAATATGCTGCTCACCGCGAGCAATATGGCGATGTATATTATTTACCAAGTACCGCATTTTTTTATGGGCTAAATGCCAATGAAGAAAGCTTAATTGAGTTGGCACCAGGCAAAAGTATTTTGGTAAGAATGATGTACGTTACCGAACCCGATGAACATGGAGTGAGAAGTGTGTTCTTTAAATTAAACGGACAAACGCGTGCCATTGATGTGAAAGATAAAACTGTTAAGACGAGCATTATTGCCAATAAAAAAGTAAGTAACGACAATGAAATTGGTGCACCATTGCAAGGCAAACTTTCAAAAATTTTGGTGGCAGTTGGCGATGTAATTGATAAAAATACACCTCTATTTGCCATTGAAGCTATGAAGATGGAAAGTACGGTAGTTGCTCCTTTTGCAGGAACCGTGAAAGCAATTTTATTAAAAGCTGGAAGTTTAATTTTTCAAGATGATGTAGTAATTGAAATGTAAATTTTGGGAAATGGAGAAATTGCAATCAGTTAATTCTGTTTTTTTTCAACAAAGCAATTTTACCCTAATAATTGATTATTTTGATATCAATTATTAGGAGATAATAGTACAGAAAATTTATGTTAACTTGATTCAATATTGCTTGTGGTCGGTGTTTTAGCCATATTCGCCAAAGTTCCCCAATCTTATAATCAGCAAAACTCATGGCCAATCGGTTTCCCACTAATTTCTTTTCATTTATTATTTCAATTCTCGGAGTCATTTTTTTAAATTAGTTTTCAAATATAACAAGTTCAAAAAACAAAAGAATTGAATAAGTTCGGTGTTTTTAAAGGCTAGTTTTTAAAGACAGTTGGTAAAAAAACCAACCGAAGGCAAACTTCATTTTGCATATTTACAATTAACTGCTGGATTTCTTTTAGTCGTTTAGTCGTTTAGCGTAAAATTTCCATTTCATCACGTTTGCTAGTTGTCGTAAATAAAATGGTTTTGGTGTTTTTTGAATAGTTTCCAGATGCGTCAATAGCTGTAAATATTGCTGTGTATGTTTTGTCAACCTCAAAGTTAAAATTACTTCCACATATACTATAGGAAATACTCGGGTCGTTGTTTTCTGCGGCACAAATAAATTTTTGTTCGTCTAAAGTAACTGAATAGAAAATAGGTAAGGTCGATTTTGGGCTAGCCTTGTTTTTGGAATCATAAATTAAATTGTCCTTTATTTTAACCTTAAAAATTACTCCATAACCTGGTGCAGAAGAATTCCTTGAATCATGTGTTGTATAACTTATGGAATCATCAGTCCATGTTGGCAATTCTTTGTCCATTTTATATTGAACAACCCATTTTCTATAACTAAGATTCCTTGAAAAATCTTTTGTTTTACCAGTTAGTGTATCGCTAATAATTGAGTTTACTTCAATTGAAATTGTGTCGCCAATATTTAGTTTGGATTTGACTTTAAGAAATACTTGTCCTGTAGTTCCAGAAAAATTGGTTTCCAAAACTGTCAACTTATAACGTTTGCCTTTTGTTGTAATAGCAGTAAAAACTAAGTCTGAAATATTGTTTTTTAGGTTAAAATCTCCTTCGGAAAAGTTAATAAGAAAAGATGAGTTTGAAGACACATACGAACTTCGTGGAAAAACTTGAACATATTCTCCAATACAACATGCCTTAATTGTTTGCGAAGAAAGAAATGTCCCCAAAATTAATATTGTTAAAATTTGTTTCATTTTTGTTTGTTATTTTTATAGTTCTGTCGTGTGTTTGTTTGGTCAGTTAAATTAAGGTTACGGTTGCATGATGTGGCACTTTATAATTCTATGTTACAAGCTAGTATTCTCTAAATCGTTAAACACCCGATTTAATTCTGTTATCGTGTTTGCATAACATTTGGCAATTATCCGCTATTGATTTACCACCTCTGTGCCAAGGTGTAATATGGTCGGCTTCCATTTCGTTAAGTTCAAACTTTACTTTGCATTTCGGACAAATTCCTTGTTGCTTTTCATAAGATTCTTGCTTTTGTTTATCGGTAAATGCCCGAATACTTAAATACTTTTCTTATTCTTCATCTTCTTCTTCCGAATAATTAAACTCAACTTTGCTTTGTAATACAATTTCGTCAAGTATGTTATTTATGTAACCTTGTTTTACTGCTTCATTAAATCTTACATTAAGCATAGGAATATTTATTACTTCTTCAATACATGCCATATACTTTTCAACTATTGCGTTGATTGAGTAGGTTTTGTTAGCATTGTCTTGAATTTTCTTTTTTAAAGTTTCAACTTCTTCGTCTGATTTAATTACAAAAGTTATTGGATATTTTTGAATTTTGTCAATATCAAGAAAGTATTTTTTGAAATCTAATGTTTCTGTTACTTGAAAAAATCTGCCCAAAGGTTTCATTACAAAATCAATACCCCCATCATTTGCATTGGTTCTACCTGTTTTGTATAGTTTCAAGTTTTCTTTATTGAGTTTGTCCATTTCGTAACCCCAAATAATAGTTTTTTCGTGGTAATAAAACTTGAGAATGGAATAACTAACAATTTCAAATAGTCTTGCATCTACATTTTGTGCAAGTAATCCAATTATAAATTCTTCTACCTTTTCTGGTGTAGTGTTTTCAATGTCTTGAAGTGTTTTACATTGTATAACAAAACGATGAAAATCATCCTGTTTTGTCTTTGTGTATTCGTTTATTATTTCAATAATAGTGGTCGCTATATTTAAGTTTGATTTTCCAATTTTTATTTTCAACAAATTTTCGTTTATCCAATATCTATTAGTTGCTTGATCTCTTAAAATTGGTTTATAATCAGAACTTGGAAAGTACTTTTCAAACTCTGAATTCATTCGATTATTCAAAGCATGATTTTGTAGTTTGTTTCCAAAAGGCAATTCTCTTTGTCTTGCAAAAAGTTTATTAAATAACGCTCCTTCGTACTTTGAATAGTTGCCTTTTTTATTAAATCCATTTGATATGTAATCCTCAATAATTACATAAATGGCATAAATATTAGCAAAACTTGACCTTGCTTTTGAACCTCTACCTGCCGACCTAGTTTTTTCGTTTATGTACTGAATGAGTTGGCTTTTTTCAAAAATATCATCTGCATTTTTATCAAAATTTTTCTGTAAAATTCCTTTAATATTAGCTGTGAATATATGTTCCATTTGTTTCAAATAAGTTTAAATTTTGTTGTGATGCCATTTTTTCCGATTCAAAAGTTCTTATTTCTTTTTCTAGTTTTTCTCCTTTGAATTCTTCGGCTAATTGCAATCTTCTCAAACCGATTTTAACATATTCATCTTGTAGTTCTATGCCAATGGAGTTTCTACCAAGTTCTTTTGCTACATAACAAGTTGTAAAAGTTCCTGAAAATGGATCTAAAACTAAATCTCCTTCATTTGAGCTAGCTTTTATTATTCTTTCTAACAGCGCAATTGGTTTTTGAGTTGGATGATTTTCATATTCATCCATTCTGTAACGAACTCTTGAAAATTCCCAAACATTTCCTGGAACTTTTTCTGAATTATATACAGTTGGAATTGCCTTGCGATAATCAATTAGTTTTCGCTTTGCACCTGTTTTTGCTTCAACCAAAATATCGTTAGTATTGAAAGTGTAATTATTTTTATCCTTTACACAAAACAATATAGGCTCATACATGGAACCATAATATTTTTTGGCTTGAACTCCCGAACTGTCATAAGACCAAACAAGCCTAGAAAGTATTGTTAGTTTTTTTCGCAAATGAATGTCAAAATAAGGCATAAATTGAGTGGCTGTCATTACATAAAAACTTCCATTTGGCTTTAGTTTCTGTACACATAAGTCAAGCCATTCATAGCACCATAATAAGTAACTTTCTTCTGTATCCCATTTTTCAATTTTACCATTGAAGTTTTTACCAATATTGTATGGAGGGTCAGCAAAAATTAAGTCCACAGAATTGTCAGGCAGTGTTTTTAATGCTTCTAAAGCATCAGCATATATTATTTTATGTTTATCGTTACCTAATATTTCCATTATTTTCAATTATTTTTTCAAAAATACTTCTTTTTTTATATTGTTTGTGCTGTTTTGATTCTAACAGAAAAATCTTGCGATAGTTTATAAATATTAAATTGGTTAAGTGTACGTTTTTTTAAATCCGGCAAAATCGTCTAAAAAAACTATTGTAGGCAATGTTTGTTGAAATGGAAAGGAGATGCCTACAGCATGACGATGATTGGGATTCGGGTTTCGTGTTATTTTATTTGCATATTGTTGGTATTATAACCAACCAGTTTTACAAAGCAGTTGGTGAAAAAGCAAATGAAGGCAAATGTATTTTTTTATCTTATAAAATTACAACCTAAATAAAAAATAGTAAATAAAAAAACAGATGGTTAGGAATGAAAAAAAGGAAAATGCATTCCAGTAAAAGTCTTGACTTAAATAATCTTCAAATGGTTTATTCCTAAATATTACCCACCTAATAAATGCTCCAGGATATTGAACTAAAATCATTAATAAAAATTCTACAATTATTTCTATTATAAATTCAAACATACCAACCAATCAACTTTATCAACCCCTCAACCTACTCTTCTCAATTTGCGCCTTAAAGTGATCATCCAAAACCACTAAACTATTGTCAAAATGGTTATTATTATTTACAATGATATCGGCTTGAGATAAAAATGGTAAAAGGAACTTTTCATAAGCTGGCATTACGTGGTTTTTCCATTGATACCTGATGTATGAATCTGGAATATTGCGCTCGGCTGAATCGCGTTTTAAGCGCCTATTTAGCGCAATGGATTCATCGGCTTGAATAAATATTTTTAAATCAAATTGCTTGCGAATGGCTTCAGAATAAAATATAAATAATCCTTCACAAACTATAATGGGTGCCGACTTAAACGTGAGCAATGGTCCAACTTGATTTTCGTGTTGGAACAAGTATTCGTTTCTATAAATAGTTTCGTTGTTGTGAAGTTTTGCTAAATCGGTTGCAAAAGCATCCAAATCAATGCACTCAGGCAAATCAAAATTGATATTTCCTTCCGGATCTAATTGATGTTCGTATGACAGTTTGTAGTAATTATCTTGACTTATTACGCAAAGTTCATCGGTAGAAAAAAGTTTTTTAAGTGAATTTAAAAAATGGGTTTTTCCCATGGCACTTCCACCTGTAATACCAACTAAATAAGGTTTTTGAATTTGCATGTTTTTTTGAGTGCGA
>JBMOGB010000118.1:0-11224 GCA_049318585.1 Bacteroidia bacterium
ACTGCTCTAAAAGGCGGATCGCTTACATCTTCCATAGGTGCAAGCAAAAGTGGAAAATCGCCTAATTCTATTTTTCCTATTTTTACCAATTATTTATTTTAAAATTATATTGCGCCCACAAAAATAGTAAAATGTTTAAGATACCCACGTTTTCATCCCATCCATTAGTTTACTTTATATGGAACTTTCTTATTCTAACTGGTATGGTTATTACCTTTTATATTATTGGAGGAGTTTTGGGAATTGCTATTACAAAAACTTTTTTTGGAATAGATTTACAAAGCACTTTTAGCGAAATTATTTATAATTCAAACACTAATCCTCAAGGTGTAATGGCTTTAAAGTTGAACCAAGCCCTTATTTCAATTACCATATTTGTGGTCCCTGCATTTTTATTTTGCAGAGCAATTGAACAAAATCCAATTCGTTTTTTGCAATTAAAACACAAAACAAAATGGTATAATTATTTGTTTATAATCATATTAATTATTTTGGCTTTGCCGGTTTCATCGTGGTTAATGGAGCTAAACCAAAACTTTCATTTACCCGAATATTATAAAGATTTTGAAACTTTTTTACGAGGCGATGAAGCTTTTGCAAAGCTACAAATGGAAGCTTTTGTAAATGCCAATACCATTTCACAGTTATTGTTTAACATTGTTATTGTTGCTGTGATTCCAGCAATAACAGAAGAGGTTTTTTTTAGAGGATGCTTACAAAATTTTGTTCGAAGGTGTTTTTATAATTTGCATGTTTCGGTTATTTTTACAGCCATTATTTTCAGTGCCATTCATGGCGATTATTTTGGTTTTTTACCAAGGTTTATGTTTGGTTTGGTTTTAGGATATGCTTTTGCTTATAGTGGCAATATTTGGGTAAGTATTGTTGGGCATTTTTTAAATAATTGCATTACCATTGTGGCATATTTTATTGCTCAAAAAAATCCAAATATTGCATTTTTAAAAGATGATTACAGCTTTCCTATCATCTTTACTTTAATAGGATGTGTTGGAATTATTGCCATACTTTTTGCAATGAGTAAACTAAGATTTAACCAAATATTTTTAAATAATAAATATGATTGATTGGGTGAAAATAACAGAAGTAAATAGCCTATTTACTTCACAAAACATTGTTGCTTTTTTGGCCGATAATGGCATTGAAGCATCCGATATAGATAAAACCGATAGTAGTTATGCTGGGGCCTTTGGAAAAGTAGAAATATATTGCCACAAAGAAAATGCTGTGGAAGCTTTACATTTAATTGAAAAAAATAATTTTTAACTGATAAATTTTTATAAATGAGTAATTTTTGGCAACGAACCATCACAGGAATCTTTTTTGTACTAACCATTGTGCTTTGCACTGTTTTAAACGAATGGTCATTTTATATTTTGCTGTTTGCAATTAATTTTTTATGTCTCAAGGAATTTTATCAATTAATGCTTCCCGACAAAAATTGGATTGAACAATATTTGGGCGTAATTGCTGGAAGTATCATCAATATAATGTTTGCTTTAATTATTAGAAACGATTGGGATTATAGTTGGTTTTACCACTTAATTCCTGTGTTTTTACTCATGATTATTATAAAACTTTTTGAAAAAACTAAACGTGAATTCGATACTTTGGCTTATCAAGTTTTAGGAATTATTTACATCTGTTTTCCATTAAGTATGCTAGCCGATTTTGGCCGTTTTAGTAGTTTAACTTTCGATGGAGCGCTACCTATTGGTTTCTTTATTATGCTTTGGACTTGCGATACTGGCGCATATTTGGTTGGTCGTAAATTTGGAAAACACAAATTGTTTGAACGCATTAGTCCTAAAAAAACTTGGGAAGGAAGCTTTGGTGGTGCTTCGTTAGTAATTATTGTAGCTTTTGTGCTTTCGCAATTCGATTATTTCGATATTTTAGATACTCATGAATGGATAATTGTTGGCTTAATAACTTTAGTTTTTGGAACCTTTGGCGACTTAACAGAATCGCTCCTGAAACGCAATATTGATGTAAAAGATTCTGGTAATTTATTGCCAGGTCATGGAGGTGTTATGGACAGATTTGACGGGCTGTTTTTAGCAGTTCCAGCGGTGTATTTTTACCTATTATTTACTAACTAAACATGATAAAAACTTTAGTCAATAAAGTTTATAACGATGCCGAAAACAATAAAGTAGAAACCATCAAGTTTCAAGCTTTTATAGTTTGTATAAGCGCTGCTATTTGCATTACATTAGATGAATATTTTGGAAAAAGAGAGTTTATGTTCGACTTTCTTCACAATATTGGTTTGCATCATTTAGCCGATATTTATGCCAACATTGTTCAAGATAGACTTTACGATTTAACCATTTGGGTTGGAAATATTGTGTTGTTTTATGGAATTATTCCTTTGCTCATTATCAAATTTGTTTTTAAAGATAAATTCTCGAACTACGGATTAGGAATAAAAGGCGCTATCAAAGATTATAAAATTTATTTGATCATGATTGGCATTATGATTCCAATAGTTTTTGCAGCCTCATTTACCGAAAGTTTTCAGCACAAGTATCCGTTTTATAAAATGAAAGAAGGGGAGGGGTTTTTTCCAAGATTCTTAAGTTGGGAATTGCTTTATTTATTACAGTTTTTTGCCATCGAGTTTTTCTTTCGAGGTTTTATGTTGCATGGCAATAAAAAACGTTTTGGCTTTTATTCCATTTTAGTAATGACCATTCCATATTGCATGATACATTTTGGAAAACCATTGCCCGAAACTTTAGCAGCCATTATAGCTGGCGTTGTTTTAGGAGTTTTAAGTTTAAAAAGTAACAGTATTTGGTTAGGTGTTGCCATCCATTTTTCTGTAGCCATTACCATGGATTTTTGCTCTCTTTGGCAAAATGGTTTGTTGTTTAAGTAATTATACCAAATACCCATATAATTTAGTCCAATCTACTTGTACTTTTTCATCAATACTTCTTCAAAAAATAGTTCCATAACTATTGCTATGAAACGATTTTTGTTCATTGTCTTGATAAAAAATTACTTCGCATCTTTGGACTAAATTATAAGAGCATTTGGTATTAATGGTTGTTTGTTGATATTCCTTTTCAAGTTCACATTGATTATAATCGTAAAAAGAGTTGCCTTTTGAGCAACTCTTTATGTTTTATATTTATTTATGAAGGTTTTTTTTTACTATTGGCATTAGTGTTTTTATTAAATAACCTAATGTGAAAAATTTAGTTAAAATGCTACTAGCAATGCTAATAAAGTGACAAGTATTGTGCCGATAAAAGCAAATTTTATAAAAAACTTAGTTTCATTTAAAAAAGTGGTGGCTTTGCTTGTTAGTTCATACCAAAATGTTTTTTCTGTTTTTTTGAAAGTATTTTTATATTCTTCAAATGTCAAATGCTGTGCTTCGTTATAGGCTAATGTTTTCATGATTTTTAGTTTATAAATAATTATCTTAATCCACCATTTACATTATTTTTTGCTTCGTAGAAGTAAGTATCAAAAGGTGTATCTACTCCACGGAAAATGTCTATATGGTAAATACATTTTAATTCAAATAAAACGCCTAAAATCATTACCAATAAAATTACAAAATATACGAATTTCATTAAAAAAACTGTTTCTGTAAAAAAAGTATTCACTTTTAAAGCTGTGCGATATAAAAATGGAACTTGTTCGTTTTTGAAAGCATTGTGATATTCTTCTATAGTTAAAAAGTGTGCTTCGTTATTTGCTAGAGTTTTCATGATCTTCGTTTTAAATTGTGACTTACTTACTGATCTAATTCCTACACAAAGATACGATTACTTTATATAAATGGAAGTAAAATCCTGACGAATAGTTTTATATTTGGTAACTATCAGTATTTCAGTAAAATAATTTTTCAAAACTAACAAACATCAGTCATTTAAACCACGAAAACAGCCATTTAAATAATAAATTTGATGTTTTTTGTTTGCCAAAAACACCAAATAAACCATAAAACCGCTACTTAAATAAAAACAGTTGTATTTAAAATAAAAAAAATCACTCATTTTATTGAGTGATTTTCTATCAATGTATAAAACTTTAAAAAAACAATAGGCTATTTTGCTACAATCATGGTTTTCATCAATTGCGAAGCACCTTGCTGTACTTGATAATAATAAGTGCCGTTTCTTAAACTTTCAGCTTGCATTACTACTTCGTGAGTTCCTTTGGTAAATGTGTCTTCGGTTATTGTTAAAACCTCACGACCAATATTATCGAATAACCTAATTTTTACATAACCACCACTACATGTAAACCGAATGGTGGTATGTGTTACAACAGGATTTGGAAAGTTTTCTAACACACCAATTTTCGCATTTTCAACTTCAAAAGTGTTGCTTGTTCCATCTGCTATAATATCTAGCAATGGAAATGTTTTATTTAAAAGCAATGGACTTAATTCAGCATCGCTTACTTTGAACCAATATTTTAAAATACTGGCATAAATTGACCTAAAATCAACTTGCATTGGTACATTATCGTTGGTAGAAACAGTATCCGGAATTATAGGATTATAGCCAGTAATACCTGGTTTTACTTTTTTGCCAAATATAAATAACGGAGCCGCTGCGCCATGATCAGTTCCAAGGCTAGCATTCGATTTTATTCTTCGCCCAAATTCCGAAAATGTCATGCCTAAAACACGGTCTTCAATAGCCATTTTTTTCAAATCGTCTTGGAAAGCATTTACCGATTGCGAAATTTTTTGCATCAAATTAGCGTGTGAACCAGTTTCGGTTAAAGTAGCATCTGTTTGAGCCGAATGGGTATCAAATCCACCTAAATTTACCATATAAACTTGAGTTTTTAATCCTCCAGCAATTAATCGAGCTACAATTTTTAACTGATCAGCCAAACTATTTTGCCCAGCAGTTGGATATAATGTAGAGATATTTACAGCTTTATCGGCAGCAGCTTTTATGGTTCCGCTGTATTGCTGTGTTTGTTGCGCAACCAAACGTACATATGTTAATTCATGTCCTGCGGGAGTGCTAGGTGCGGTATCAACTGTTCCAGTTATAAATTGATAAAAAGAAGTTGGGTCGGTAATAGACATGCCTAAATTTACATTTCCGCCTTGTAAAGCTGGTGAAATAGATGCACCAATTTGTATTGCTGGTGGATCGGGATAATTTACATTTGGATAATTGGTAGGGAAATTTGTAAATTTTGTATCCAAGTATCTTCCTAGCCAACCTGAATCTTCTTCTACATTACTTTCGCTTCCTGTGTTCCAAATATCGGTGGCTCTAAAATGCGAAAAGTTTGGATTTGGATAACCCACACTTTGAACAATATTTACCATTCCGTTATCGTATAATCCTCTTACTTCGCTTAAACTTGGGTGCAATCCTGTGATGGTATTTCCTGTTAAAGCCAAAACTTTACTTTGTTGAATCAAAATATTTTGACGAGCCAAAACCAATTTACTGTATTGGTCAATTGGAATAACAGTATTTAAACCATCGTTTCCACCATTTAATTGAATAAGCACCAAAACTCGGTCTTCAACTCCCGATTTACCTAAAAAATTAATGATTGGATTATCGGCCAATGCTTGAACAGGAAAGCCATTTATTAATACTGGCAAAGCGCTAGCGGTAATTGCTTTTTGTATAAAATCTCTTCTTTTCATGGTTTGATTATTTATAAGAATACAAATGAAAATTTATGATAATTGAAATTCAGCTAAGCCAAACAAATATTTAAACATGCCTTGTAATCGGGTATAAACAGCTTGTTTTTTAGCAGTATCGGTTGGCGCTGCTTTATATTGATTCCAAGCATCGCTCCAGTAATAATCAGAAGCTTGTCCTGAAAGCAAAAAAGCAGTTTTTATTTGTGTTTTACTAACAGTTGATAAATCCATTGCATAAAGCAAACTGATTGCTTGGCTTACCAATAAATTAGGATCTTCGGGAGTTGTAAATTGGTTTACAAAAGCTATTGGGTCTAAAATTAATTTAAAACTTTGGCGGCTATATCCGTTATAAACCATGGCATCGCAAAACTGATTTCGTTTGGGCAATGAATCCGAATTTATCCAAAGTTCATAATACTGTGGAGATTGGTAATAAGCTGGCCAACCAGCTACATTTGGTGCATCGCCAATGTCTTGTCCTAATAAAGCGCAAGCTTGCTGAACATAAAACCAATGAGTATATTGTTGTAAAACATTGGCCGAAGTAGGGAATTGTAAATTAAATGATCGTGCTATTCCAATTAAGTGATCGGTTGGAGGTTTTATTAAGCAACCCACATTTAACGAATCGTAAAAATGTTCACTTTTAAGTAATGTTTCAATTACTGTTTTTATATTGTAATTGCTGTTTCTAAAAACAGTGGCTAAAGGTAAAATAACATTTGTTTCAACCGATGAATCAATATTATAATAAACAAAAAAACGATAAATTTTTCTGCAAATATAATTGGCTACTTCATTTTGAGCAAAAATCATGTTCATCAAATCATCAACTTCATTTGCTCCATTTGCCCCAGTTTTGCCAGTAATAACTGTGTTATTGTAAAACGAAGAAAATTGTTTGTTGCCAGTATCATGTTTAGTGCTATCGAAATACGAAACATTGGTTGTTCTGTTATTTCTCCAACCAGTCATTACTTTGGCCGCAGCTTTTACATCATCTTCGGTGTAGTGATTTGTTAAATCTTTTCCTACTGTAAAAAGCTCTTGTAGTTCTCTCCCAAAATTTTCGTCAGGAGCAGTGTTGGTATTTTTGTCACCATTTAAATATACCAACATGCCACAATCGGTAGCAAGTAATCGAGTTAAAGTTTTATAGTTGCCAAGGCAATTTTGACGCAATATTTTATGATGGTCGTAACAAAAACGTGCCGATTGAATTACATTGGTTTCGGTAGCAAAAAGATTATGCCAAAACAAAATCATTTTTTCGTTAATGGTTCTATCTTGGTTAATCATTAAGCTGGTCCACCAAGCTTTAAGTGATTGCCTTCTGGCACCACCCAAATTAGGATTTTCGGCTGCATTTACCCATGTTTGACCAAGTGGAACTTCAGCATCTGTTTGACTTCCACCATAATGATTCAATGGAGGTGCAGGATAGGTAGTTGAAATATTTAAAAGCGCATCAACCGCTTGTACCATTGATTTGGTTTTAAAAAAATCAATATCGGCTTTGGTAACTCCAAATAAAGTTCTGCGGCACAAATGTTTAATTTGTTCTTCGCCCCAAGTGCCTGTGTATTCACTAATACCAGTGGATGTTTTCCGTAAATCTTTTGGTAAGTCTTTGTTCGAAGGGTCTTTGAACGGATAAACTGGTAATTGCTTATCGTCAAGCGCATCTAATGCTAAATTTTGAAAAAATTGTTTGCGGTTAATTTGTGCCATAAACTTTATTGCTTTAAAAAAAATTATTTAAAAATACTAAATTTTGATAGACTTAGCTCCGATATAGTTTAAATGAAAAGGTTTAAAAAAAATAAAATTTTAAACGAAAAATATTCAAATATATTTTAAATGAGTATATGTTTTGACTAGATTTAATGAGCGTTGTGTTCAAATTACGATTAGCTAAAAGCAATTATTTTAAACCAACTTAAATTTTTGAATGTTTTTTTGCTTGTGTTTACAATAAATTTATAATACCAAATGCTCTTATAATTTAGGCCAAAGATGCAAAGTAATTTTTTATCAAGACAATGAACAAAAATCGTTTCATAGCATTAGTTATGGAACTATTTTTTGAAGAAGTATTGATGAAAAAGAACAAGTAGATTGGACTAAATTATATGGGTATTTGGTATAACCACAAGTAATGCTTCGTTACAAAATTTTGATTTTCCTCCACAAAAATAAACTAGTCAAATTCTTACAAAACTTAATTTGGTCAGGTAAACAATAGATAATCTGATAAAAAATATTTTCAAAACTAAAAATAAAACTTACATTTGCACTCAATAAAATAATAAAATTATGTTTGGATTAGGTGGTACAGAAATGATATTAATAGGATTAGCTATTTTACTATTATTTGGTGGTAAAAAAATTCCTGAATTAATGCGTGGTATTGGTCAAGGTATGCGTGAATTTAACGATGCTAAGAAAAGTGTAAAGGACCAAATAGAAGATGGCATGAAGACTAAAGACAAAAAAGAAGCTGAATAATATTTTTAGTTACTTTTAAAAAATTTCAATACAAGATTCCTCTATTTTTAGAGGAATTTTTTTGTTTAATTATCATTGCTTTTTTAGCAAAAAAAACCCAGAGAAATACTTGGAAAACTACATTTCATATTCACAAATTAGCCAAGCATTAGCTAGTAAAACTATCAATGTTGAAGCCATTGTAAACCAATATTTACAAAACATAGCTAACAAAAAACATTTGAATGCTTTTTTGGAAGTATGGACCGATGAAGCAATTGCTACTGCACAAAATATTGATAAAAAAATAGCCGCTGGAACTGCTGGAAAATTAGCAGGAATGGTAATTGGAATAAAAGACAATATTTGTTATAAAAACCATAAAATTTCTGCATCTTCAAAAATAATTGAAAACTTTACTTCACTTTATTCAGCCACTGCATTAGAACGTTTGATTGCCGAAGATGCCATAATCATAGGTCGTTTAAACTGCGATGAATTTGCCATGGGTGCTTCAAACGAAAACTCATCATTTGGAACAGTTTTAAACGATATGGATAATACCAAAGTTTCGGGTGGAAGTTCGGGTGGATCGGCTGTGGCTGTGCAAGCACAACTTTGTCATGCTGCTTTGGGAAGCGATACTGGCGGCTCTATTCGTCAGCCGGGAGCATTTACAGGAACTTACGGTTTTAAACCAACTTATGGTCGAATTTCCCGTTGGGGTTTAATAGCTTATGCCAGTAGTTTTGATATTATTGGAACCATTACTAAAAGCACTGATGATGCGCAATTATTGTTAGCAGTAATGGCTGGTAAAGATGAGTTTGATGCAACTGCAATTCAAGAAGATTCGAATGATTTTAGTTTTGATTTACCAAAAAAACAAAGAATTGCATACATTCAAGAAACACTTGATATGGAAGGCGTGCAGCCAGAAGTGAAGCAAGCTACGCTGCAATTAGTAGAAAAACTAAGAGCCGAAGGACATCAAGTAGATACAATTAGTTTTCCTGAATTAAGCTATGTTATTCCTGTTTATTATACTTTAACAACAGCTGAAGCATCCAGTAATTTATCAAGATATGCAGGAATGCATTATGGTTTACGCAGCAAAAATGCAGTTGATATTGAATCAACAATTCGCATGTCTCGTTCGGAAGGTTTTGGAGCAGAAGTAAAACGAAGAATTATGCTTGGAACGTTTGTATTAAGCTCTGGTTATTACGATGCTTATTACACTAAAGCGCAAAAAGTTAGAAGAGTAGTGTCTAATAAAACTGCTGAAATATTTAAAAATTACGACTTTATTCTTTCGCCAACTACTCCTACCACAGCATTTAAAATAGGAGAAAAAAGTAACGATCCAATTCAAATGTACTTAGCCGATATTTTTACTGTACATGCCAATATTGTTGGCATTCCCGCTATTTCATTTCCATACGGAATCGATAATGAAAACATGCCAATTGGTTTGCAATTAATGGCAAATCATAGGGAAGAGGCGAAACTTTTTGCAATGGTCAAAAATATAAGACCAAATGCACTTTAAGATGTTTACATCTTAATTACTTATTCCTTTTTTTTTATTTTTTAGGGTTACACTTGCAATAATAACAAGTACTACCTCGTTTATTATTTTTATCAAATGAATTTAACTTATATCCAATTATATAATTTTCAATGTAAAGCAGCCAAAATCGTTGTTGTTTTGTTGTTGTTTGTATTGCCATTTCAAAGTTTTGCTCAAGACCAAGTTTATATTCAGCGCTTAGCTGCATTGCGATCGCAAACAGAATTAATATATAATCCAGAGGTAAAAAAACACATAGAATATTACATTCAAAATCCAGCTAAAACCCGCGATTTAATTGCTTTAAGCAAATATTATTTTCCTGTTTTAGAAAAACATTTACGTGCCAAAGGATTGCCAACTGATTTAAAATATTTGGCTGTTTCATCATCAGAATTAAATCCAACTTTTTCAAATGCAAATGGTGCAAGTGGTATTTGGACTATGAGCTACACAGTTTCGAAAATGTATAAGTTAAAAGTAAATACTTATGTAGATGAGCGCAGAGATATCAATAAATCATCAGCAATATTTGCACAACATTTTAAAGATTTGTATAGTATTTATAAGCAATGGCCATTAGTAATTGGTGCTTACGGTTGCTCTCCAATTTCTATGAATAAATCAATTAGAATGGCTGGAAACAGTTTGTATTATTGGGATGTTTTTAATTATTTACCTATCAATTGCCGCGATTTATATCCTCAATTTGTGGCTGCTACTTATATTTTAAATTATTATAAAGAACATGGAATAAAAGCTTCAACAGCTGATTTGGCTTATGATAGCGATAGTGTTTTGGTAAATAAATGGCTTTCGTTAAGTCAAATTGCCAATACGCTGAGCATTGATTTAGACGAATTGCGCAAGTTAAACCCAATGTTTAAAAAAGATATAATTCCAATGAGTGCTGATGGTTATTATATAAAAATTCCTAAAAATAAATCGAAGTTATTTTACTTGTTAAACGACAGTGTTTACAGACCAATAGCAACAGAGGCAACGCCAATAATTATTCATAAAGAAGAACCTCAAGACCATACAAGCGTGGTTACTGAAAACATTCCAGATGTGATAAATCCAACTGTTAAAAATTCAAAACAAAACAAAAAACAATCAGAACCCGAAGCCGAACCTAAAAATCAGAAATTGGCAAAGGTTTTTTATGTAGTAAAACGTGGTGATGTATTAAGCGATATAGCAGATTGGTTTGATTGTAGTAATTCCGAAATTAAACAGTGGAATAAGTTAAAAGGTAATAATGTTCAAAAAGGTAAAAAGCTAACTATTTTTGTAGCAGCTAATAAAACAGGTTACTACAAACGCATAAACAAAATGACAACTAAATTGAAGAAAAAGCTAAAAAGAAAAGATTAGTTAATGACACAAAACATTGAGTTTCTATTCTGTTCTTAATGCTTCAACTGGACTAATGCTAACTGCTTTTTGGGCGGGAATAATTCCGGCTAATGCACCAGAAATTACTAAAATAA
>JBMOGB010000119.1:0-11224 GCA_049318585.1 Bacteroidia bacterium
GTATTTGTAAATCCTAAATTTACCGAAACTACCGGTTACACTTTTGAAGAAGTAAAAGGGCAAAACCCACGAATATTAAATACTGGTCACACTTCAAAATCAAAATATTCAGATTTATGGCAAACCATATTGGCTGGCAATAACTGGCATGGAGAGTTTAAAAACAAAAAGAAAAATGGGGAATTTTATTGGGAAAGAGCATTTATATCGCCTGTTAAAAATGAAGCAGGAGAAATAACAAATTTTTTAGCCGTTAAAGAAGACATTACTGAACAAAAAATAGCTGAAGAAGCATTTCAAAAAAATGTAAGAGAATTAGAAGATTATAAATTTGCCATTGACGAATCGGCCATTGTTACTATAACAAACAAAGAAGGGTTGATTACTTATGCGAATCATAATTTTAGTAAAATATCGCAATATTCAATAGATGAAATAATAGGTCAAAATCACAGATTAGTTAATTCGGGTTACCACCCAAAAGAATATTTTACAAACATGTGGAGCTTAATTACCAATGGAAAAGTTTGGATTGGTGAGCTAAAAAACAAAGCCAAAGATGGCAGCATATATTGGGTACATGGAACCATTATTCCTTTTTTAGACGAGGAAAATAAGCCTTTCCAATACCTTTCAATTAGGTTTGATATTACTGAACGCAAAAAAGCTGAAGAAGGAATATTAGAAAGTAACGAAAGGTATAATTTAGTGGCCAAAGCCACCAACGATTCTATTTGGGATTTGAATATTTTAACACATGAAATAGTGAGGTCGGGAAGTGGTTTTGAAGTGTTATTTGGCTATAAAGCTACAGATGGAAATATAGATTATTCAAATTACCGAAACTTAATTCATCCAGATGATTTGGAAAGGGTGATAGCTTCAAAAATAAAAGTTTTTAGTAACCCAAATGAATTTAATTGGGAACAAGATTACCGATTTTTAAAAGCCAATGGCGAGTATGCTTTTGTTCACGATAAAGGTTTTATTATTAGAGATAAAAATGGAAAAGCCATTCGCATGATTGGTGCTACACAAGATGTAACAGAAAGAGAAAAACATGTTAAAGCCATTGAAGAGCAAAACAGTAAGTTAAGAGATATAGCCTGGATTCAATCGCATGTGGTTAGGGCACCTTTGTCGCGCATGATGGGAATTGTAAATTTACTAAATGAAGTAGAGTTAAATGGTGAAGAATTTAAAGAATGGGTGGGTCATTTTAACAATTCAAGTGCTGAACTTGATAAAGTAATTCACGATATTTCGAACAAAAGCGATGAGTTTGATTTGAAGTTTAAAAAGTAAATGCTTGATAAATGATGAATTCGTTTCGACAAGCTCAACGACCGCGTACATTGAGCTTGTCGAAATGGTTTTCCCTTAAGTAAACGACATTGAATGATGAATGATAAATTCGTCATACTAAGGGATTTTTTTTTCAATAAAATCAATATAAAATGACGTTGGGTCATTCCGTAGGAATCTTCCTTGACTTAAACCATCTTTGATTTTTACAAAGTTGGTTTTTAAATTCAATGGTAATTATTTGCAAGGAATCCCGTTAAGCGGGACTACGGAATGACTGATTTTTTTGGTTTTGTCTTTTAGTTAAAGCTTTGTATGAAAAACGTCATGCTGAGGCACGAAGCAATCTTTACAAGAAGCGGGAAATCAAACAACACTAGCAATTTAAATTGTATATAGCTATTGGAATTGATTAAGACAATATGCTAAATAATTTGCGAAATCTGAGGGAAATATATTGAATCTTATGTTATATATATATGATAAAAGTAAAATTAATAGTATTATTCGAATAAATAAAATAATTAATATTATAGTTAGGTATTTTTATTGTAATGTTGATGCGAAGTATAAATTTTTTTATAGTTTTAAAGTAATGATGGATTCAAGTAAACAAGTAAATAATATATTAGAAACGTTAAATAAACTAATCAATTTTTATTATTTGCAAAGCACAGTTGTTACTGAAAACAATATAGATTTGGTTCAAATAGCAATTGATTTAAATAAAATAGTTGATAAATTTATAATAAAGGACGAAGTAAATAAAGATCATATCAACAATTTGGTTCAAAATAATGTTGAACAAAATATTATAAGTGATACTCAATTTGATAAATTAAATGAACTTTATTATTATAAATATGCGCTAGATAATAATTCAATTGTAGCCATTACTAACCAAAAAGGAATTATTAGTTATGTAAATGATAAGTTTTGTAACATATCAAAATACTCAAAAGAAGAATTAATCGGTCAAGATCATAGAATAATTAATTCAGGTTTTCATTCTAAAGCATTTATAAAAAATATTTGGGATACTATATCAAATGGTAAAACTTGGAATGGTGAAATAAAGAATAAAGATAAAAACGGAGATTTTTATTGGGTAGATACCTCCATAGTTCCGTTTTTAAATGAACAAGGAAAACCTTACCAATATTTATCAATTAGGACAGATGTTACAAACAAAAAATTTGCTGAAGAAGCATTGGTTTTGAGTAATGTATTATTGGAGGAAAAAGTAAATGAACGCACTGCAGAATTAGTTTCAGTTATTGATAATTTAAATAGCAATAAACAATTACTTATAAAAAGCGAAGTATTTAAAAGTGGCATATTAAATTCTATTACCTCTCATATTTCTGTAGTTAATAATGAAGGCGAAATTCTAGCTGTGAATGAAGCTTGGAGAAATTTCACCATTATTAATGGAGATATTACTTTAAGGCAAACTGGTGTTGGTGGAAATTATTTTACTGTTTGCGAAAATGCTATAGCTAATGGCGATAAAATTGCTAAGAAAATTTTGGAAGGCATGAAAGATGTAATGAATAATAAAACAGATTTGTTTATTTATGAATATCCTTGTCATTCGCCCAAAGCCCAACGTTGGTTCAATATGCGCGTAATGAAATTTGAAAACGATGAACCCATGATTGTCGTTTCTCACACCGATATTACTGAGCGAAAATTAGCTGAAGAAAGAACAAGTTTTCATGCCAACCTATTGTCTGCAGTTGAACAATCGGTTATAGCTACTGATTTAAATAAAAAAATAATTTATTGGAATAAAACCGCAGAAAAAATATTTGGTTGGACAGAAAATGAAGTCATTGAAAAAAACATAGATGAATTTATGCTTTCTAATCAAACAAAAGAGGAAGGATTAGCTATAATGGAACAATTAGCTGCGGGTCATTCTTGGTCGGGTGAATTTATGCTTCAACGAAAAAATGGAGAAAGTTTTCCTGCATTTATTTCAAATTCTTTTTTTTACAATAATCAAGGCGAATTAATGGGTATTATTGGTGTTTCTATTGATATTACAGAACGAAAATTATCGGAAAATAAAATTAAGGAAAGTGAAAATAAATTACGCACTATTTATGAAACTGAACCCGAATGTATAAAAATATTAGATTCCGAAGGTAAATTACTAGACATGAATCCTGCGGGTTTAGCCATGATTGAAGCCGATAATTTTGATATAGTTAAAAATGCTAAAATATCCGACCTTATTTTAGACGAATACAAACAAGATTATTTAGACTTAATAAAAAATGTTTTTAACGGGAATAGCCAAAAAATTACAATTCAAATTCAAGGACTAAAAGGTACTTTAAGATGGATGGAAAATCATGCTGTTCCTATGAGAAACGATTTAGGAATAGTAGTTTCTATGTTAGTAATATCGCGTGATGTAACTGATAATATTAATTTTCAAAATAAAATATTAGAAAGCAACGAAAGGTATAATTTAGTGGCCAAAGCTACACATGATTCTATTTGGGATTTGAATATTTTAACACATGAAATTACAAGGTCGGGAAATGGGTTTGAAGAATTATTTGGTTATAAAAATATAATTGAAAATACAGTTTATCCAAATCATAGAAACTTAATTCATCCCAATGATTTGGAAAGGGTAATTGCTTCAAAAACAAAAGTGTTTGATAACCCAAATGAGTATAATTGGGAACAAGATTATCGATTTTTAAAAGCCAATGGCGAGTATGCTTTTGTACACGATAAAGGTTTTATTATTAGGGACAAAAACGGAAAAGCCATTCGCATGATTGGTGCTACACAAGACGTAACAGAAAGAGAAAAACATATTAATGCCATTGAAGAACAAAACAGTAAATTAAGAGATATTGCTTGGCTTCAATCGCATGTGGTAAGGGCGCCATTATCGCGCATGATGGGAATAGTAAACCATCTAAATGATTTAGATCAAAACGGTGATGAGTTTAAAGAATGGGTAGGACATTTTAACACTTCAAGTGCTGAACTTGACAAAGTAATTCACGATATTTCGAACAAAGCTGATAAATTTGATTTGAAGTTTAAAAAGTAATTCAATAAGGTAATTATCACAACTTATTTGATACTTTGATAAACAAATTTATATTTGTTACATAATATATAAAAAGCAAAAAAAAATGTCATCAGTTGGTGAGGGCACCAACCAGAGGCTAATCATCATAATTTATTTGTTACTTTATTCCTGCACCCAAAATAAGCATTAGAAAAACTATTACGAGTAAAATCTACTTCAAATCTGTGTTTCCTTAAATTTTAAAAACTTAGTGCTGCTATGATTTTCAATTTTATGGAACTAAATTTATAGGTATTTGGTATAACTCTCATAACAAAGTTCTAATGCTTATTCTGGGTTAAACAAATCTTTATTCTATTCTTGCTTTCATAAAAAACTTGAAAAAAAAATATTATGTTAGAAATTAGACCAATTTGTGAAAACTGTGCAAAACCACTACCCAATAATAGTAACGAAGCAATGATTTGTACCTATGAATGTACGTTTTGTAAAGAATGTGTAACCGAAATTTTGGAAAATGTTTGCCCAAATTGTGGTGGTGGTTTTGAAAAACGACCTTCACGGCCAACATTACTTGTTTTTAAAGATCCTGTAAGTACAAAACTACATTACAAACCAATAGATAAAGAAAATTTCAAAGTTAAACTTGATAAGTATAAAAATGTTGAACCAAGAGAAAGATAATACAAAAGTAGCGTTACTTGAAAGTATAAATGCTTTACTTGGCGAATACAGAAAAGCAATTGACGAACTTATTAAGGTAATTGAACCAGTTAAGGACAAACAACTTTATGAATTAGTTGATATCAACACTACTGATTTAGACTGTAAATCAATTCAATCAATATTGACACATATTGTTTGTTCAGGTTATGGCTATATTATTTATATTGAAAATTATATTGGTAATAATAAACCACGACTTGAAAAAGTAATATATAACAATGTAAACGAGTATGTTGAACAGTTAAATTTAATGTTTGATTATTCTGAAAGTTTTTTTCTGAACAATACAATTTTGCAAATTGAACAATTTGATAACTCAAAAAAAATAATTGTAAATTGGGGACAACAATACGATATAGAACAATTATTAGAACATGCAATTGTTCATATTCTTCGACATAGGCGACAAATAGAGAAGTTTATAAAACTGCAAATACAATCTCAATAAAGAACAATAAACTTTTTTACTTTCCTATGCAGAACTTGCTAAAAATATTCTCTAACAAATCATCAGTTGTAATATCACCAACTATTTCACCTAAGTGGAAAATGGCTTTTCTGATATCAAATGCCAACAAATCACCTGTTTGTTGCATATCCATTCCGGTAAGCACATCTTGCAGCGAGTTCGATGTATTTAACAATGCTTCATAGTGGCGCATATTGGTAATAATTACATCGTTTTTAACGGCATCTCCTCTCACTATTTCTATCAGTTTTTGGTTCAATTCTGCTAAATTATTTTTCTGTGAAGTGCTTATAAATATTGGTTTTGCTTGGTTGCTGGTAGCAATAAATGAATCCAATATTTCGCTTTTATTTTCCAACAATAAATCAATTTTATTTCCAACTGGAATCACCACCGCATGGTGACTAATCAATGCATCTAATTCGGTTTTCAATTCTTCAACACTGGTGGTGCTTGAATCGAACAAATAAATAACAATGCTGGCTTTGTTAATACTTTCAAAAGTACGTTCAATGCCAATGGTTTCAATGGCATCGGTGGTATGTTTTCTTATTCCCGCGGTATCAATTAAGCGGAATAAAATGCCATCAATAATAAAAGTTTCTTCTATGGTATCGCGCGTAGTTCCTGCTATATGGCTTACAATGGCTCTTTCATCGTTAATTAAAGCATTGAGCAATGTTGATTTACCAGCATTGGGTTTACCAACAATCACCGTTGGAATTCCATTCTTGATGGCATTACCATATTTGAACGATTGCAATAATGATTGCACCAAGTTTAAAATATTTTCTACTAACTCTTTCAGTTGTGGCCTGCTTGCAAACTCCACATCTTCTTCGCCAAAGTCTAGTTCTAGTTCTATTAACGAAGCAAAGTTTACCAATCGTTCACGTAAGTCGGCTATCTGACTCGAAAAGCCTCCACGCATTTGTGTCATGGCGGTTTGGTGACTTGCTTCACTGTTACTGGCTATTAAATCAGCTACAGCTTCTGCTTGTGTTAAGTCGAGTTTTTTATTTAAAAATGCACGCATGGTAAACTCACCTGGCTTAGCCGAACGCGCACCATTTTTTATAAATAATTGTAAAATTTGTTGTTGAATATAAGCCGAACCATGGCAACTAATTTCTACCGTATTTTCACCAGTGTACGATTTTGGTTCCACAAAAATGGTAGCCAAAACTTCATCTATTATTTTTGGTTGATCTATAATTGATGAATCAACAATTCTTCCAAAATGAGCGGTATGAGTTGGTTGAGCAGTTAAGTTTTTTCCTTTAAATACATTGTTTACAATGGTAATTGCATTGCTACCGCTTATTCTTATTACCCCAATGGCACCAATGCCTTCGGGAGTTGCCAATGCACAAATGGTGTCGTTTAAATCGCTTCTTAAATAATAACTCATGAACGGCAAAAGTATGTTTTTTTGTTCGATTTATCTTTCAAAACCAACATTGGAAACTTGTAATTTGGTGGAAAGGAATCTGAGATTTGAGGTTGTTCGTTAAGTACTTTATACTATCCATAGTGTTAACGAAACTTTCAATGTCATGGTGAGCGGAGTCGAATCCATACAAGAAACTAACCGTAGAGTTAGCGAAGCGCTCTACGGATTTTTAATGATTGTAGTGTCTCCGACACGGGCTAATCCCTTTGCTTTCCATCTGACTGCCCGTTGTTGTGTCTTCTGACCAACAATAGTTATCTAAATTTTTAGCTCTAGCATTTTTTTCTTCATACTTTTTGCATTGCTACTTCGACTGCGCTCAGTATAAACTTCAAAGTATGCAAAAACGCTAGACAATAAAAAGCTACCGCCACAAGGCTAGAAGCACGGCCCTCCCGATAGCTATCGGGATTATTGTCTTCCCTACACTCGCTAAAAACAATGATTATTTAAACATACAATCATTGGCTTAAACGAAACTTTCAATGCCATGGTGAGCGAAGTCGAATCCATACACGAAACTATCCGTAGAGTTAGCGAAGCGCTCTACGGATTATAAATGAATTGTAGTGTCTGCGACACGGGCTAATTTAAATGAGTCTGATTCCGATAGCTCCCGATTATTATCGGTACGGAATCTCTAATCATTTAAATCCTTAGTCCCTCTGCTATGGCTCGGCTTCTAAGGATAGTTGAGTCAATTAAAGAAATTAACAATTCAAAACCATTTAAAATTGGTTACTTCAGTCTATACCAAATTATATACAAAATAATTGAAAACACTGGAACTGTAAGCGTGATAATAAACAATCGGGTTACAACGAACATAATTGAAAGCCGATGTTGTTTGTATAGAAATATAAAAAGGGCTGAAGTCCAAATTCCTGCAAAAATCAATTCGAGATGAGAAAGATAGTGATTTAAAAAAAATTGTCCTGTTGAAGTCAACGTCCACGAAGCAGGAATCATAATAGGGAGATGAATTAAATCCCAAACAGGAATTGCATCCCAAGTATAGGCAAGAATATAAACCAAGTCATAGATGAAGTAAGCTATCAAACATTCGGATAATAGTTCATTCTTATTTTTCTTTGAAAGCCTAATAAGTAGCAAAAAAAGCCCTATTTTAAATAACTGAAAGGAAATAATAAACATGTGTGGAGTGTCTATACATGGAAAGTTAAAATATTTCCAACGTTCTCTAAAAGAATCTTCCCCAAGCATATAAAGCACCGAATTAGAGAATAGCTTATTGAGCGTAAGGTAGATTAAATAAGAAAACACGTAAATAAGAACTTGCTTTCGGTCTAACTGTTTAAAGTTTCCAATAATTTGTTTCATAGGTATCAATAATTATTATTTTAAATATCCAATTCCATCAATTTTTCATTTTGTAAGTTTGCAAAGTCGTTTGGTGCTAACAACAACCAAAGGCAATGAATATAGTGAGTGTGTAACAGGCTTTCTCAAACCAAATCAATTCGGGCTAATGGTAAATTCTACTCGCCTGTTTTTTTGCCTTCCTTCCTCTGTATCATTCGTGGCGATGGGTTTTAAACTACCTAAACCTAAATGCTGAATGTTTTTATTGTTTATACCGTGACTGATTAGATAGTCTGCAACTGATTTTGCCCTTGCCTCAGAAAGATTTTTTTTGTCTATTTCACTTCCTATATTATCGGTATGTCCAATGATGTTAATTTTAAAAGTAGGATTCCGTTTTAAGTACTTTACTAATTTGTCTAATTCAACATAAGATTGTTCCAAAAGATTGCTTTTGTTTAAATCAAAAACAATATTTTTAAGTATCAATGGCTGCCCCAATAGAGGTGCAAAAAACGTGTCAGTTATAGCTTGTATTGAACCACCACGAATATCATCTACATGAAGATAATGGCCTCTAAACGAAATACCTCCGGGAGTTAAATCTGGAATTTCAACATTAATGGTATTGATGAGTGTAGTTCCATTGCTTAAATAGAGTTTTCCTGTAACATTGGTGCTGGTGTTAAATATAAGCTCAAGTCTATACCATGTGTTCATTTTATAAATTTGAGTTGCTGACCTCAAGTTGGCATAGGTATAATCTGCAGACCTTCTAAAATCGAAAGAGTTTTTTTCCGGGGCTAAAACTAAGTGATATCCATGTTCCATTCCTTTTGAATTTCTTCCAAATCCCAAATAAGCATTTGTTGTGCTTTGGAATCGAATCCAGCAGCTAATTACTTGGCCTGGTTCGCCAATTTGGACATCATCACGTGTATAATAACCACCATTAAAACCACACAACAATCCAAACTTACCGGAATGGGCAGAACCTTTTACCTTTAATGAAATACCATTGCTAATGTTTTTCCAAGGCATCCAAACCCAAGTAGAATCACGCTCAAAATCTTCAATCATTGGCAAGTCTAACCCTCCTTGTGCAAAGGTTTTATTAAATAAACTATGAACAATTAAGAAGAATAATATTACTGCGCATTGATTTATTTTTTGTTTGCTTATCACCATTTTGTTTTTCATTATTTAGTTATAATCGAGCCTTAAAAACAAGCTTATTTCATTCACTTCGCAACAGCTGATCCAGATTTTGTCAGATATTTTGTAAAAAAAATTCCATGATAAGATTCTTTTGTATCATTGGAATACAGAAATAAATATTTGTTATATCCTAGTTTAGAATAAATGGAAGGCCAAGCTTTTAATTCATCCCAAAGTGTTTCTCCACTTTCATATTCAAAATTCAGAGAACAAATCTTGTCGGCCATGTTTAAATCTTTATCCAACATAAGGAAATTTCCTGTTTTCTTTTGCCCCTCTAAGGGCAAAATCATGTTATGAACATTACCGGAAATTGTAATGGTTTTCCATTTTGGATGCTTTTGAATATTCGATTTAATATTTAAGTACATTAAACTATCAGCCTCACCAGATTGGTTAATATTCATATCAAAAAAGAAAATTTTAACTCTCTTATTCTTACATATATGTGCTAATGTATTATACCACGCGATGGAGGCTCTCCCATCTCCAGAAGGATTTGCAAAGAACTCAGTTTTTAAAATGCTTTTACCTGTGCGTTGTTTTATAAATGATGTCATTTGCTTAGTCGGGATTTCAAAACCAACCTGTACACTATCACCGTTATTTGTTAATAAACTTACAAGTCCATCTAACAAATTTACAGGTTCATTTGTTCCGTGAATTTCACCAATCATTATCAATCTATAATTTTTAATGAGGTTATAAACATCCATATTTAAGCTGTCGAACTTATTTATAGGTAAAGCATGCTCCTTTAAATAGGCATTATTATTTTGACTATAACTTATTTTGAAAAATGAAAACAAGATGAGGATTATAAACAGTTTTTTTATCATAATACTAGCATTTTTATTCAAATTTATTAATGTATTTGTTGTGGCTATTTACGCTAAAAACACAAAACTTATTTTAGAAAAACAACCGTTTATTGGAGATGACTTTGCGTAACTGTTTGTGTTTTTATATTTACAATAGTATACTTTTAGTTTTTAATAAAACGAGTTTACGCAATACTTTGCTTGTTATTATAAGATCTTAAAAAACACCAACCTTAGGCAAATTAAAAATAGAATCTACTTTCATTATTTCAATGAAAAAATAAAAGCAAATGTTTTTTAGTAGTGTTGAGCGCCTTCTATTATTCTAAAAATATGTAAAATAGCGGGGAACAATGCATCCATCGATTCCTGTGCGCCTTTGGTAGAGCCAGGTAAAGTAATTATCAATGTATTTCCTTTCATACCCGCAATTCCCCGTGATAACATGGAGTATGGAGTTCTGTTTTGTCCGTAGTTTCTGGCCGCTTCCATTATACCCGGAACTTCTCTGTCAAGTAATGGTTTAATTGCTTCTGGTGTATTATCTCTTGGCGAAAGTCCTGTTCCGCCAGTAAGAATTATTAAGTCGTTTTTGGCTTCATATAAACTCAAAACTTTTTCTTGTATTTCCGAAAAATCATCAGGGATAATGCAATATTCTGAAATGGAAACTTTGTTTTTTTCTAATTTAGTTATGATTGCTTTTCCTGCTTTATCAGTTTTTTTTCCTGCCGAAATACTGTCAGAACAAACAATAACAGCAGCTTTTAAATCTGTTCTAAATTGATCAACAAAATCGGTGTAATAGACAAAAAGTAGGCTGTTTTTCACAACAAATTCTCAAGTGG
>JBMOGB010000120.1:0-11163 GCA_049318585.1 Bacteroidia bacterium
TTGCGCAAATATTTCGGCATTTTCGTATAAAAGGTTCTGTTCGTTTTTTTCAACGGGTTAATCCCGATAGCTATCGGGACCGTTGTTACAAAATGTTTCGTTCCTCTGGAACTCAATGTTTATATATGTATACAAGGAAAAAATCAAAATTAGCTTTACGCATATGCGATAGTTATCTGGATGGCTTCTAGCAGCTAGCTTCTGGCAGCTGTCAAAATATATTAAATTTAAAAATAGAAGATCCTAATAAGTTACATTTCACAAAAATGAACCTAATAAAAACATTAACACTATTGTCGTAATAAGGCCAATCATTCTATTCAAAATTGAACTCCCAAAAGCAGTTTCAAAATCATTATTTCCTTCTTCTGTAAAATAATATTTTATACTATTTTTACGTCCACCAATTAACCATCTTATAAAAGCACCGACATAAGCAAAAAACATTCCAGCCATAGTCTACTCCCTATTTCTTTGAGATAATTTTTTAAGCAATTCGCGTTTAAAATCGTTTTCGGCTTTGAACAATAAAACTACCTTTTTTACTGGTAAAACCTTTTTAAATTCTGCAGCATATTTTTTAAGTAAATCTGCTTCATTTATTTTAAAATTCACCATATCATTCAAAACTTTTTCAGCTTCAGCATCAGTCATTGCTGGCATGTCGGACATTTCCTCTGCAATTTTTCCTTTGGTGCTTTGGCGCAATTTTTTCAAATCATCGGTAAATTTATTATAAACAGGCCAAAAAACTTTGGCTTCATCGCTACTTAAATTCAAACGTTCAGTAATAAAACCAATTTTCATGGCTTCTAATCTTTCCCCTTTTTGAGCCATTGCGTTCAATGAAATGGTTGCAACAATTGCTACTAAAAATATATATTTTTTCATGGTATTTTTTTCTTAAAGTTCATCTAATAAGGCTTGCTCGTCAGCGTGCTCTAATAAATATTGTTCTATTTCTTTGTTGTTATCTTCTTTTTTTGAAACCGTTTTTATTTCTGGATTTAACTCATTTATCCATTCAATTTTTACATCGTTATTTGCCAAATAATCAATCATTTCGGCTTCACTTACCTTATTTAAATTTGCACTTAAATTATTTGTTTGATTGCTTTTCACAAAAATAAAAAGTGAAATTATAGCAATAAAAATGGCAGCAATTCCGCTTATCAATTGCCAATTGGCAGCAGAAAACAAATTTACTTTTTTAGCTTGTTGAGTATTTATTTTACTTAAAATTTGAGTTTTACTGGTTTCAAAATAATTAGTTGGAACAGTAAAACCACCTTCATTATTGTTGATTTCAAAACTAGTCTCTGCATTTATTTTATTTAAAATATTTGCTTTCGAATGTTCAAAATAACCAACTGGGTTTTTGAATCCACCTTCTTTTCCTAAGTCTTTTAAAAAACCATCATCTATATTTTCTAACTCGTCTTTCATTTTTTGTTTTATATTGATGCTATAAACTGTTGATGGTTTAATTTAAGCAGACAATTTTTTTACATTTCCCAAAACAAATTTATTGGTAATTTCAAATTGGGTGAAAAGCCACACCAATAAAGATGTTAAAGCCACCGTAATTACAAAAATAATTAATCCTGTTAAGTTGTCAGTTTGATTCATTTTTGGGTCTTCTAGGTACTCATAAGCTATAAATATAAACATGGGATGATATAAATACAATCCTAAAGATTGGTTGTTAAGGAAAAGAATAAATTTGTTTTCAGTCCAATTTTGCGATGAAGTGTAAATAATGGTAAATAAAATCAAGCTGATATTCAACACCAAATAAGGCAACACGAAAAAATCAAAATAAGCGGATCCTTTAAAAATTATTCCAACAATAGTTACAAACGACAATCCCATTAAAAACAATAGAATCAAAGCGTTTGGCCTAAGTTTTAGTAACTGATTGCGAATAGCAAAACCCAAAAAGAAAAATAACAAATAAGAATAGAATCTTTTTTCACCCAAAAAGTAAACTGGTAATTCTGAAATTGGCAATTTTGGATCGCGGTAAATAAGGAACCATGCAACTGTAATGACACCAGTGAATAACAAAATAACAAAGGTTGGTATTTTAAATTTGATGACCCAAAAACATAAAATTGCACCCAAAATATAAGCCGGAACGTACCATAAATGAAAGTATGGATAAATAATATCATAAATTGAAAATGTGGTAATGGAACGATGATAAAACGAAAATGGAATATACACCACAAACGCAATGAGCCAAGGAATTATAGCTCTGTTCACTAGTTTTTTTAAATAAGGAAAAATGCCATGTTCGAATGCAGATTTTTTTACTAAAAAACCACTAATGGATAAAAATAAAGGCATGTGAAAAAAGAAAATTACAAACAGAACCAAGCTTAATGGCAATGCATGTGAAAGAATTACAAGCAAAACCAATAATCCTTTGATGGAATTTAATCCAGGGCTATAGGCTGCTAATTCAGCTTTTTGAAGTGTTTTTAGTTGTTTGAAAATATTGCTCATATTTTATTTCTACTTATTAATTGTATTTTTTATATACTCTTCTATTTTTTTTACTGCATGAAAATAAGATGCTTTAAGTGCTCCAACACTGGTATCAAGCACCTCTTTCATGTCTTCGTATTTCATGTTTTCATAATATTTCATGTTAAAAACAATGCGTTGTTTGTTTGGTAAAGTGAGAATGGCTTGTTGTAATTTAAGTTCTATATTATTTCCGTCAAAGTAATTTTCGGCTGTTAAATGACTGCTTAATTCATAAGACACATCGTCTAAAGTAATATTGAAATTTTGCTTTTTCTTTTGAATAAATTGTAATGCTTCATTTGTCGCAATCCTGTATATCCATGTATAAAGCTGACTATCTGCCCTGAATTTACTTAAGTTTTCCCAAACTTTAATAAAAGTATTTTGTAAAACATCGTCAGCATCATCGTGGTTTATAACTATTCTGCGAATATGCCAATAGGTTTTCTTTTGGTATTTTTCTAAAATTAACTCAAAAGCAGCAGTACGGGTTTTGTTATCAGCAAATTTTAAAATTAATTCGTTATCGCTTAGTTCGGTTTTCAATAGAATTTTTTATTTAGAATTTTTTTTGATTTGATTCAATAATTCCGTAAAAGTTTAAAGTTCGTCATTATCAGCAAAACTGTAATACTTATCGCCACCAATAATAATGTGATCAACAATTTCAATTTCCAACAATTTCCCTCCATTTTTAAGGGCTTTAGTTATTTGTATATCAGCCGAACTAGGAGTTAAGTTTCCAGAAGGATGGTTATGACATAACACAATATAACTAGCTAAATTTTCAATAGCATGTTTAAAAATTATTTTCATATCAACCACAGTTCCAGCTACACCACCCGCACTAATTTGTTTTTTACTTAAAACTTTTCTGTTTCTAGCTAATAGTAAAATCCAAAATTCTTCGTGAGGTAAATCGGCTACCATAGGTTCAAAATAGTTAAATGCCTCGCGTGAAGTTTTAACAATTTCAATTTCTTTGGCATTTTCTTCTTTTCTTCTTCTACCTAACTCAAGTGCAGCAGCTATGGTAATGGCTTTGGCTTGGCCAATTCCTTTTACTTTTGTTAAATCATTTATTGATAATTTGGCTAATTCGTTCAAGTTTTCAGCTGTTAATTGTAAAATTTTTCTGCCTAAATCTACCGCAGATTCATTTCTAGTTCCAGTACCAATTAATATAGCCAAAAGTTCTGCATTACTTAATGAATGTTTGCCTTTAAGTAAAAATTTTTCTCTAGGCCTATCATCTTCAGCCCATGTTTTTATTCCATTAAATTTATCAAAACTGTCTTCCATATTAGTTTATAATTATTGGCAAAATAGTTTTAAAACTTTTAAAACAAAAAAAAGCTTACCCATAATTAATGAGTAAGCTTTTCAAATAATAATTTATTTAAAAAAAGAACTTATTTAGTTACTTTTTTCTTATTTGATTTCACTACTTTTTTAGGAGCAGTTCCAATTTTACTAACTACTTTAGCTAATTTAGATTTTTGGTTTGCAGCTTTATTTTTGTGAATAATGCTACGTTTAGCCAATTTGTCTAACATGCTCGATACTTTTTTGTAAAGTTCTGAAGCTGCAGTTTTGTCTTCAGATAAACGTAATTCTTTTATAGCACTACGAGTTGTTTTTGCTTGGTAACGGTTACGTAAACGCTTAGTTGCGTTGCTTCTGTTACGTTTTATTGCTGATTTATGATTAGCCATCTTTGTAATTAATTTTTTTCTTTAAAATTTATTAGATGTACTTTTATCTAATAAAGGGCTGCAAATATACTTTTTTGATTTAAATATCAAACACTCCACAAAAAAAATGTTTATACCGAAAAACTTTCTCCACAACTACATGTGCGTGAAGCATTTGGATTAACAAAAGTAAAGCCTTTTCCGTTTAATCCGTCTGTAAAATCCAATTCGGTCCCAAATAAATACAAAACACTTCGCTTATCTGTAACTATTTCTACCCCTTTATCCCCAAATTTTTCGTCTCCAGGTTTTAATTCATTGTCAAAGTCTAATTTGTACGAAAGTCCTGAACAACCACCACTTTCTACACCTACTCTTAAAAAATGTGAAGGGGTGTAATTTTGTTCAATTATTAGTTCTTCTATACGTTTTTTTGCTTTTTCGCTTACTGTTATCATAAAATAAAATGTTTTTTATTGTAAAAACACTACAAAAGTAAATGTTATATTATTCAGAACAATATTATTTCTGAAATTGTTTTTTCAATTTGGTTTGCCTAATCATTTTTTTCAATTTGATATTCGTTTCGACAGGCTCTATGACCGCGGTCATTTAGCTTTCCTGATAATTATCGCATATGTATCAACTTAAGTTTGATTTTTAAGATAGGAAACATTGATAAACATAAGAGTTCCAGAGGAACGACCTTATGGTAGCAAAGGGTTTTAACCCTTTGAAAAAATGAACATAACCTTTATATACGAAAATCCCGAAATATTTGCGCAAAGCCAAGCCTTAGGCTTGGCTTTGCGCAAATATTTCGGGATTTTCGTTGTGTTTTTCTATTCCTTTAACCCCTAATTTCATTCGGGGCTACCATAAGTTCGTTCCTCTGGAACTTTGCTTTTGATAATTCTTAAATTGACGCATATGCGATAATTATTGGGAGAAATGTTTTTATTCATTGGTTTGGATTTCAACCAATGTTACTTCAACCATGGCATGAACTCGGTATTTTTTGTTGCTTAAAGTTTCACATAAAATATAAGTTCTTAATTTTTCTATTTTTTTAAGCACATCGTCAAAGCCTTTCATTTTAAACAAAGTACCATTTGGCAAATCGGCCAATACAGTTGTATTTGCTTTACGCTCATCGTATTTTTTTAAAACCTGCAATAATTTCACATCTGCCGAATGCGTATATTTTGGATTGCGCATGTGCTTTGCAATTGCCACTTTCAAGTCATTAGGAAATAAGTTATCATGTTCAAAAAAGGGAATCATGTTCTTTTGAAATTCGTTTTTCCATTCTTCCCCGTGTGGATCATGCCTGTTTCCGTATTTTACAAAAGTAGTATGATGTGCAAGTTCATGAATAAATGTTATTAAGAAATCAAATTTACTCAAATTGTGATTAATACTTATTCTATTTCCTTTTCCATTATGAGGACTATAATCGCCATATTTACTTTTACGTTCTTTTTCTACCAATAAATTTATTTTGTAAAAAATAATTAACTCAGCACAATATTCAACAGCTAATTGTGGAACATACCTAACCAATACATTGCAAAATGCTTGCTTTTGCTTTAGTTGTTCTGGGTTTAATTGGTTAAAAAGTTTATATTTTTCGTTCAAAATAGTTGATTGTAAATAAAAAGAGGCTGAACCTAAAGGCAGCCTCTTTTACGTTTTGTCACATTGAGCGAATACCGATAGCTATCGGTAGAAATGATTTGAAAACGTGAGTTTTAATTTCTCGACTCCGCTCGTACTGACGAGCATTTTTATAACTTTTAAGACAGCCTCTTTTATTATATACAGAAATTGTATTATTCTTTTGTTATTGTTTTACTTACTGAAAAATTATTACCAGTAATTTTTACAAAATAAATGCCTTTTGGTAAATGAGTGATGTCAATGCTTTGTTCTTCTTTGTTTGAAACACTTACTTTTTGATTCAAAATATTTTTACCCAAAACATCAAAAACAGTTACTTGGAAATCGTTTAAATTTTTTCCTAAATATTGTATTTTTATCACATTATTTGCTGGATTTGGATACAATAAAATATCGTTTTCATTTACAATATTATTAACGCCTGTATTCCAAATTCCTACAGGATAAGTTTTAAGTGAACCATTGCATAAATTAGTTCCTTTTTCAGTAACTTGAACTACACCAACCGTTCCTATGCTCCATTTAACAGTAATTGTATTTGTGTTTTGACCGTTTTGAATGGTTCCACCATTTACAGTCCAAGCATAAGTAGAAGTTGGTAAACCAGTAACTTTGTAAATTACAGTATCATTTTTATAAGCAAAACGGGAAGCCGTAATTTCTGAAGTATTAGGTTTGGTTAATTTGCCTAAAAGTAAAGGAGCAGAAAGTGAGTAGCAAGCAACATTTGATACTTTAACAGTAAATGTTCCTGAATCGTTATAGTTTAGCGCAGTTCCTGTTTCGCCTACTAAATCTAATCCGTTTTTTTGCCATTGATTAGCTGCTGTAGCACTTGATGTTAACACAAATGAACCACCATCGCAAAATACATTTCCACTCAACGATTTGGTTACAATTGGAACTGGAGGTCTTGTACCATAAGTAAAAGTTAAAACATTACTTTGTGAAGCACAACCATTGGTAGCTGTTGTTCTTACTGCAATTTTTCCTGCAAATTTATTATAATAATTTAAACCATTTTGACCAACAATTGCCACACTGTCTTTATACCATTGAAGATTAGAACCAGTAGTAGTTATTAATGTTGAATCAGTATCGCAAATGGCCAACGAACCGCTTAGCGTTAAAATAGGAGAAACAGGCGAAGCTTTTACTTCAAATGAATTAGAAATTGAAACACTATCGCTTCCTGATACATTGCTTACTTTTAATTTTACAGTGTAAAAACCTGATGTTGTTAAATTTAGAACAGGATTTTTAGTTGTAAAATTTAAATTTTGAGGGCCAGTAATTGTATATTCCCAAGAATCAGGATTATTTTTGGAAGTATCGGTAATTGAAAAATTTTGATTGGTACATACCAAACTAGGAACTGTAAATCCAGCTTTTGGACTAAACGGAGTTCCGTCTATAATTACATTGTCAATAAATAAATTATTTCCACTTCCACAATAACTTTCAAAACGAACCATTAAATTATTTAAGCCAACATATGGTGTTAAATTGATGGTATTACAAGGAGTGCTATTTATTGAATTGCTACACCAATCGGCAGCTGAAGATGGTATAAAATAAGCTGATGAGGTTTGTGCTAAATCGCCATTTCTGGTATAAGTTGCTAACCTTGAACCTGAATTTGGTCTAGTTTCTGCTGCTCCATAAAGCCTTAACCAAGTAGAACCACAATTAGTACTTATGCTAACAATGAGTGAATCTTTGTCGGTAGTTGAATACCTTGTATAAGCATGTTGAAAATTTAAACTGGCATTTTGCATGCCTCTTAAATCTAAAATTGGTGTTATTAATTGATATCTTTTACCAGCAATATTGTTATCGTAATTATTTATTCCAAAAACAGTATTTCCAGGAGCAGTTCCGCTTGTATTATTCCACTTACGCCAGCCAAAAGTATCATTATAACTGTTGGTAATTTTCCATAAATTAACAGTGTTTGAGTTAGTTTCAAAGGTTTCGTTAAATGGTAATTGCATTCCACCAATTCTTATAAAACTTGTTTTGTAAATTGAATCTGTGCCAGCAATATTGCTAACTTTTAAAGCTACTGCATAAATTCCTGGAGTACTATAAGTTACTGTTTGATTTACAGTAGTAGATGTTGAAGGATTTCCACCAGGAAAATACCAAATTCGCGAAGTACTAGCCGATGAAGTATTGGTAAATACAATTTGGCCACCTGTACAAGTAGATTGAGTAGAAGCAGTAAAATTAGCAGCAGGAATAGGTGAAAGTCCGCTAATTAATAATGAAAAAGATTGGTTTACGTTATTAGCCAAAGCTCTTTTACTTGTTATTCTAATTGCGTAAGCACCAGCAGTAGGAATAGCAATATGAATTTGTTCTACATTATCTCGGGTGTTATCGCCATTAGTAGCAGCTGCATTTGGAATAGCAGGATTTAAAATATAGGGTGTAAAAACTTGGTTATCGCTTAGTCTTGTTAATCTAATATCCAAATCGTTCTTTAATTTACTAGTAGCTTCATCTAAAATTGAGCCACTTGAAGCATTTCCGGGAACATCTGTCCAACATAATGTTACTCTTAAAGGTGAAGTTCCGTTAGCAACTACTGTTCTAGTAAATGCTGTTAAAGCAACTGGTATTTGCGATTCAATAATACTATTTGCACCACTATCTGAAATGGTTTGAACAGCTTTTGCAGTATTCATTAATCCCCAACCATAACTATAATCAGGACCTGCATTACTTCCTGCTTCATCGGCAGTATGAATAATTAATCCTTTTAAAGTAGAAGCTCGTAAAAAACGCGCATTTAAATTGTTAAAATGTTGCTGAATTAGCAATGCCGAACCACTTGCACTTGGCGATGACATAGAAGTTCCACTACTAATTCCATATGTAGTATTTGAAGCAGAATAACTTGAATTTAAATTTACTCCTGCTGCACAAATATCTGGTTTAATTCGCCCGTCATCTGTAGGACCCCAACCACTAAAACTACTCATTACTACAGAACTAGCGCTTGACCAACCATTTGTAATTTTATTAACTGCACCAATTGTTAAAATATTTTTAGCATTTCCATAAGTTGTAACACAATCATATTGACCATCGGCTGCAGGAACTGTACCTGGAAACGAAATCCAATTTCCAGTGTTATTGTCGTAATAAACTTTTGGTGCTGATCCACTTGGGCCTTCACCTCTATCATTTCCTGCCGATTTAAATGGTAAATAAAAAGGATTGCTATAAACTATTTGATCCCAGTTTTGCGATTCAGCATCGTAAAGTCCAAAATTTACATCTTTAACTAAACTTACCGATGCATCGCCATACCATTTCCATTGTGCATCTACATCGTCATAATCCCAACCACAAATAGAACCATAACTATGGTTTGAAATTAACATTCCAGCACTAGCAGCAGAACTCATTTCTGAATTGTCGTTCGACCATTCGTGACATTTTAGCGGAGCCTGAAACGACATTCCTTTTGCATTAGCAGTAACACCGCCCGCAATCATAGTTCCTGCTACGTGTGTAGCATGATCACTTAAATTTGTAGCACCATCGGTTTGAACTGCTCTGCCTTGAAATTCTTGGTGAGTGAGCCTTACAGCCCCACCATCCCAAACACCAAGTCTGTTTGTCATTCCGTTTCCACTTAAACTTAAACCCAAACTTCCTCCTGGATTCACTTTGTCGGTTCCAATAGTTTTAGCTGCGCCTGTATTATCAGTTTTTATATATTGAGGAATTCCATTTTGTGTAACGCCAACTAATTGCTTCATTCCTCCATTTGGCATAGGAATTGGAGCCAAACTTAAACCCAAAACTTCTTTTGCATAAGTTAATTCTGCTTGAGTATTTTGTTCAAAAATAGCTTGTAATTCAGTCGAATTTTTTGCTTCTAATAAACTTCTGTGAGGAATATTTGGTTTTTGTTGGGCACTTACTTGCCCAATAAATAAAAGGGCTGCCGTAATACTTAGTAAATTTTTATACATTTTTTGAATTTGAAAATTAGTTGGTTTTTAAGTTTTTTCTAGGCGTTTTTTTAACAAATAACTTAGAAGTAATGTTTATTTTAGTTGTTTTATTTTGAACTAATCCACTAAATATTACTGTAAAAGTATCTTTACTTTTGTTGCATTGCAATAAAATTTGAATAGTAGAATTAGAGATATACGTAATATTTTCTTTATTGTCAATTAGCACCATTTTAAATGCTTTTGAGCTTAATCTTCTTCCACAAACAAATAACTTTTCATCAATATTATTAAGTTCCAATAATTGATTGTTTTCAGTGGTAATACTTAAATTTATTTTACCATTTATGTTTTCGTAAGTAGCATTTGGCTTACAAATTATTTTTGATATTTTACCGTTTTGAGTAAAACTCAAAGTATTTTGAGCTGATAGTGAAAAGGAAAAGAATAATAAAAAAATAAATGAAATTATTTTGCTCATTAATTGATTGAAATTTAGATTTCAAAGTTAAAAAGTTAGTGTAATAAACCAATTATAAAATATCTGTGTTTTGTCAAATAATGAAATAACCAATACTTTGCAACAATTCTAAAAACAAATTTACCATGAAAAAACATGTTCCTAATGCGCTAACCTCATTTAATTTATTGTTTGGTTGCCTTTCCATTATAGCCAGTTTGGTAAATAACGATTTGGAGCTAGCAGCTTATTTTATTGGTGCTGCCGCAATATTAGATTTTTTTGATGGCTTTGTGGCTCGTGCCTTAAATGTTGGTTCCGAAATGGGCAAACAATTAGATTCGTTGGCCGATTGTGTAAGTTTTGGAGTAGCACCTGGATTTATTTTTTATAAAATTACCAATATCCCAATCGACTTTAATCATTTTGATATTCATTCCTATATATCATTTTTAATTCCCATTTTCTCTGCCATTCGTTTGGCGAAATTCAATATTGATACTCGTCAAACTGATTCATTTATTGGAGTTCCAACACCAGCCAACTCCTTATTTATTGCTGCCATTCCTTTTGTAATTAGTGCCAATACTTTTGGATTGGCAAGTGTGTTTCAAAATATTTGGTTTTTAGTATTTTTCCCGGTTTTAAGTGCCTATTTGCTAGTGGCCGAAATTCCATTGTTTGCTTTAAAGTTTAAAAGTTTTGCTTGGCAAGCCAATCAATTGCGATATATCTTTTTATTATGCTGTTTGATTAGTTTATTTGCATTCGGATATTTGGGAATAAACATCAGCATTATTTTATACATCCTTTTTTCAATTTATAA
>JBMOGB010000121.1:0-11048 GCA_049318585.1 Bacteroidia bacterium
TAACTTTAAACCCATATTTGGAGTGAATTTCTCCATAGTTAACACAAGGTATTCC
Organism: Bacteroidia bacterium; assembly: GCA_049318585.1. Classification (GTDB taxonomy): domain Bacteria; phylum Bacteroidota; class Bacteroidia; order UKL13-3; family UKL13-3; genus JAAFJM01. Next base: position 56 of record JBMOGB010000121.1, read on the forward strand.
TGTTTCTATAAGGTTTTCTTTTGTAATGCTTAAACCCTTTCCATTATCAAAACAATATCTAAATCTTTTTCTTTTCCAATGCACAGGGACTAAACCAATCCAATCAATTCCACTTGGTTTATATGTTTCGTACTTACTCATAATGTAATTCCTAATTCAAGCATTAAATCGAGGTTTTCTTTTTCTAATTCAGCCATTTCGTTCACCACTTTGGCTTGTTCACGTAATGGTTGGTACACATAAAAATGTTTAGTTAGTGGAATTTCATAGCCTTTTTCTTCGGCTGTAATTGTCCATTTCTTTTCTACCTCTTTTTTTAAGAAGGCTTCTTTGTTGTCTTTCCAAGGTATGTACTCGTTGTCTTTTACTATTTTGGGGATATTAATCGTTGCTTTTAAACCAAGTTTGTTGCCATCTAAAGTTTTTCGAATAGTAATAATTGTATCAGCCGTTTTGTTTTTAGTAGCCAGTTCGCTTTCGGCATTTAGTATAAAAGTAAATTCGCCTTCCTTACCTTTTTTATCTTTCAGTTCTGCCAATCTTTTCTTGTCATCAGCAGTTTTAACTACCAAAATCTCATCTAGTTTATTTAAAGCAATAGTTACTACTTTTTCAATGGTTATTGGGTTGCCATCTTCATCGGTTTCCTCCAAATCCAAAAACACTTTGCGGAAAGCAAAATCTTCCAATTCAAATATTTTGCTGTATTGCCCTTCTTTAAAGGATTTATGAATATCTATGATTTGCTTTATCTGGTCGTTGGCTTCCACATAGCGTTCATTATCTCCGCTTCCTTCTATTCCGTTATGAATGCGTCTGCGTTTGTTGCCCAAACTACGTTTCATTGGTTTCCAAAAATCAATGGCATTAATCAATTGAATTTTGCCTTTGCGTTTTTCTGGTTTATTATTTCGAATCAGCCAAATATAAGTGGCAATACCAGTGTTGTAAAACAACTCGGTTGGCAGCGCTACAATGGTTTCCAGCCAATCGTTTTCCAATACATACTTTCTAATTTCGCTTTCGCCACTTCCTGCATCACCACTAAACAAAGGCGAACCGTTGTGTACAATGGCAATTGCAGAACCACCATCTTTTGGCAGTTTCATTTTGCTAATCATATGCAGAGTAAAGAGCAATTGTCCGTCACTACTTCTGGGTTGCCCCACATCAAAACGGCCATTGCTGGCTGCCATTACTTTCTTTTGAATTTTCTTCCAACTCTTTCCGTAAGGTGGATTAGAAAGCATGAAGTCGAATTGTTCGCCTACTGCTCCATCTTCATAAAGTGTGTCACCTTTAGATATGAAAGCTGTTTCTCCTTTAAGCAATAAGTCTGCTTGCGCCACCGCCCAAGTTTTATCGTTTACTTCTTGTCCGTACATTACCACTTTGGCATTCGGATTAATTTTTTCTTCAACAAATTCCTTTGCTGCCGAAAGCATACCACCGCTACCACAAGCAGGGTCGTAAATGGTAACCAATTGACCGTCTTTTATGGCTTTCTCGTCCATATCCAACATATGTGTCATCAGGTCAATTACCTCACGTGGCGTATAGTGTTCTCCTGCTTCAGCATTGTTTGCTTCCGAAAATTTACGAACTAATTCTTCAAACACATAACCCATTTTTATGTTACTCACTTATTGTGGGCTTAGGTCTATTTGTGCAAAGTCCTTGATTAGCATAAATAGGATTTTCTCTTCGGCCAATTTGTTGATGTGAGAACGAATACCCGAACGGTCAATGATTGTTTTGATATTGTCGGTATAGCCGTTCAAATAACTGATAAAATTATTTTTGATGCTGCTTTCGCCTTCATCAGCCAATGATTGTAAAGTATTGTGAGTACTGGTATTGTTAAACTTAATTGCTTCTAATACTTTGCCGTTTAAAATTAGTGTTTGCGTTTCAGCATTCACCTTTGCTAATTGACTTTCCAATTGTGTTTTAAGTTCATTAGTTTTAGCAATCAAAACACCTTCAATCCTACGGATAAGCACCATCGGATAAATAATATCAGGGTACTCGGTTCTTTGGAAAATGTCTCTCAACACATCATTGGCGGTATTCCAAATCAGGGCAACTTCACTTGATATTTCGGTGTCTCTTTTCATTCAATTTTTTGTGTTTATTTCAGTCGTCTAAGGTAATATTATAGTTGGTGTATTGGCAAAAATGGCTCTTTATGTTTTGCAAAGGTTCGGCATTTTGTCAATTGTTTTAGTGTTTATTTGTTATTGGTTTTGTTGGTCTTTTAGGCTTTAATTTAAAGTTTTTCAGCTACAATAAATTGGAGATTTTAGAGTACATAATAGTATTACAAAACAAAAATTAACACGAAAAATAAAGCTTGATTTAACCATAAAACTAACAGTTTTTTTTAATTGCTGTTAGACTTAACTTATTTCAATAAACTGTCGATATGTTCTTCCATAGATAAATTTTGAACAATATTTGTTCCATTAAAAAGGTCTACCAAGGTATTTTGATTAATCGTAATTATTCCTTCATTAGATTCTAAACACTTTTTGTTGAATGAGTTATATCCATATAATTTAACCTTGTATTTGCCAGTAGTAATAGTAGAATTTGAAATTATTTTATTTTTATTTGTGTCGATTGGTATTAAAAAAAGGTCTAACCTTTGATTATTACCAGGTCCGATACTTATACCTGGAAATATTTTCCCAACAAAATGTCCAATAGGCTGATTAGGGTTATTAAAATTTAATAATTCTTCTGGTTTTATTTCGGTAAAACAACTATAAATCCATGTTTTAGAATCCTCAATAGTTGAAGAAACTTTTAAAATGATAGTTGTTATATCACCCGTTTTTCTGCCAATGTTAACTATATTAATTGGAGCATAAAACGATATAGCAAAATTCTTGTCTCCAAAATATCGAACTACACTTTCCGAATTTGCATTATAAATTAATTGAGGAAGGCCATTAGTTGCTAATTCCATTGAGTAGCTTATCAAAGCATTTTTAGTTAATTCTCTATTTCTTTGCCTAATTGCATCTTTAATTTCTTGCTTACCATCTATAATTGTATTCGCTTCGTCCGATGGCCTACCAGAAAGCATGTCGTCTAAAATGATTTGCAATAGAATTTCGCGTTTATTCTCTTCTGCAACTTTAATAAATACTAGAGAGCTTAAAACGGTCCTAAGTTTTGCACCTTGAACGAAGTCCTTGAAAATTACAAGTCCGATAGAGGTCAATGAAATTATTATTGAAACAATAATTCCCCATTCTTTAATTGTCCATTGTTCCATTTATTTTGTCTTTTTAGGTTTCTGATAACTTACTTATTTCTAAATATTTTTCCTTAAAACCTTCTTTTATCTATCCAATTTTGAAATGCAGTATAAAGGTTTTATTTGTTCAAACATACTTAATATTTTTATAAATCCTACTAAAATTAAAAGCTTTTTATTTGTGCTGTTTAACTTCAACCTTTAAAAAATCCCGAAGCCTTCGCCCCATGATTTCATTTAAAATATTTCACAAATCAAATTTCAAATTCAACCATTCAAGTTTATTTCAACACGCTAGTTTGTATTTGCAATCCAAATCATATACTAAAAGGATTTGTAATCCGCTTTTTAACATGCCTAACATGAAACAAATATATTCGTCCTCGGTTGGTGTCCTCACAAATCGAATAGTAATTGGTGGGGACACCAACCACGGACGAATCCTGAAAATCCTTAAATCTTGCAAATCCTGATTCAGACAATGTTCGGAAACATCTGCAATTATCATCGTAATTTTCAAACAAAATAAAAAATCCCAACTGATTACTCAATGGTTGGTCTAACGCATCACCAAATTTTATATTGGGTATTTCAATATCGTGCAAAATTAAATTGGTTGTTGCCAATAAATAGGGCAATGGTTTGTATTCCCAACCTGATATGTTTTGTTCTATACTTTTGCGTTCATTTACATTTTTGGCTTGTTTTTTTAAATGTTCAATGGCACAAGTTAAATAACCACCAGTACCGCAAGCAGGGTCTAATATTTTTTCGCCCAATTGTGGGTTTAAAATATCAGTAATAAACTGTGTAATGGCACGTGGGGGTATAAAACTCGCCACTTTTACCAGCACTTTGTAATTCCTTTAAAATAGTCTCATATAACTCGCCAAAAGCATGTCGGTCTTTGGCAATGTTAAAGTCTATTTCGTTCAGTTTGTTCAACACCTTTCGTATGTTGATACCACTTTTCATGTAATTATTATTGCCTTCAAAAACCTCACGAACTATAACAGCTCGTTGGTTGCCTGTGCTTAAATCTAAATTGCGCAATGCAGGAAACAATTGTCTATCTACAAACTCCAACAATTCATCACCAGTCATTCCTTCATCATCGCCCGCCCAATTTCCTTTTTCTTTTACTCAATGAAATTTGTCTGGAATAGGAGAGGTGTAATTGTCGTCTAATAGTTCAAGCTCTTTATCTTTATCCGAAAATATTTTCAAAAAAAGCATCCAACCTAATTGCTCAATGCGTTGCGCATCGCCATTTAGGCCAATGTCTTGCCACATAATGTTTTGTATGCTTTTTATTATTCCTGATATGTTGCTCATTGTTGTTTTTTTCTGTTTTTTTCTATTTGAATTATTGACACCACAAAAAAGAAAATTAAATACTGTAAATCAATTAGTTAATTGATTTGTATTTAATTTTCTTTTTCAATTCTTTTTTTTTTTGCCAATACGTAAACTCTGTCCGTTTTGGCACCATTTGTTTCTAGTACACCATCTTTTACCATTTTATAAGTGCATTTCCTCACATCAGCTATATCGGTATCGCCAATTTTAGAATGGATAGATTTTATTGATAAACTCGGAGTGATAAGCAAAATATCTTCAATTAATGCTTTCAGTCGTGGCTGTTCAATGGTTTTTAAAGTAGGCTTGATATTAATTTTAGAACTAGTAATAAGCTTTGGGTTTATCAAATACTCAGTTGCTTTTTTTATTCCTCGGGTTATTAAAATTGATATATCAATTAAACGACTGACATAAGACCTTAATCGTTCTTCATCCAATAATTGTAATTCCTTTGTTAATTGGGTAGCCAGTATTTTTTTATGACGTGAAATAATACCTAAAACAATAAATTCTTTTTGAGAAAGTTGATAGTTTTTACCAATAAAATCGAGTAATAAAACAGTTTCTTCATCCAATATTTTTGAATATTGGGTTACTGAAGTGGAATTATAATCAGATATAGGTATTGGAAATGCTTTTGCATCTCTGCTAGTAATTTCATAAATTAAGTTATAGCCAGTGCCTTCTCCTTCCATAAGTTTAAGGTCGTGAAGAATGCGTATAAGATGAGGGTTTCGTCTATGGGTAATATGTAATATATTATCTTTTGTTATGCCTAGGGGTAATCCGCCAGGATTGGTTATTTCTAAACGGTCATTAAATACTTTGATAAAAATATCACCAGATATTGTGTAGCTCTTGTGTGCAATGGCATTAATTAATAACTCTCTCACCAATCGTTCATCATAGTGTCGGATTTTATTCCGAAATAAACCTTGTGGAAATTCATCATAATATGTCAATTCAATACCTTGTTTTTCAATTTCAAGTAATAATTGCTTTGGGTTTAATGAATAATCTTGCCAATCTTCCTTGCGTATTTTTCGTTCTTGTTCATCATATACTATGTACTGCACTGTTATAGGATAAACCAATTTACTTCGTTGAGATTTATTACCAAGCCATAACACTCCAAGATTGGTCAATTTGGATTGCTCTATTAGGTTATAATGTTCAAGAATTTCAATATCCGAAAGCTCCTTGATAGTTGTTTTTACTCTATCTGAATTTCTAATTTCTTTTGTGAACCAAACAATATTAGTAACTGGAATATCGTTAAGCAGCACATTTCTTATTTGGATTTCCCATTGAAAGGCATCTTTTTCACTAGCTAATCGAACGATATCTTCACTACGAGCAGCTTGACATTGATCACCAATACGTATATATATTTTTCCATCGGCAGTAGTAGCAATCGACTTTAAAGCTGGATGTACAGTCAAACTAAAAAACTCGGCACCATTATCACTTGTTTCAACTTCATTTAATTGTAAACCTACGTTAAAACATAGAGAACGCAACCTTGTGATAGTATCATTTGTTGTTTCATTTGTGATTTTTTGACCAGATGGTGCTAAACTTTCTTTATCTTCAATTCCTATAACAATTTTTCCTCCTTGTGCATTTGCAAAGGCTACTGCGGTAATTGCTAAATCCCTCAACCCTTCACTTTTTAACTTAGAATGGGTATCAAGTATTTTCTTTAGACTTTTATATTCAACTGTACTATTTTCAATCATTATCCAATATTTTTATACAATTCTAATTCTCTAACTGCCTGTAGGTATTTTTCTTTATTACCAAACTGGCTTATAATTTCAGTAGGTGAACCCATTTCATTAAATGTATTTACCCTTAATTCCTCTATTTTTTCTGTTCCTGATATATTGCTCATTTTGTAATGGTATAAGTTTTATTGAAAAATTGCTTGTTAAACCATAATTCAAAGGCAGGGTCAACAAATTCATACGTGCCATTTATTTCATGAATAACATCGTTATTAATTAAAATAGTTTTGTTTTTACTTACGTTTCGTGGTGTTCCTAACAAGTATTTTTGCATGGTTACTGTACTTGTAAATTGTGTTTCACCTTTGGTTACCGCTTTTAATAAATTAATTTGCGTTTGACTGATACTTTCCACCTCTTTTTGGTACAATGGAGCATTGGCATTAATTAGTTCAGTGAGTGCAATATTTAGTTCATTAATGGTTGCTTTTTTACCTGTTAAATTCCATGTATAGTGAGCCAATTGCTGTACATACCAGGAATGATTTTTCATAATAAATGGTATCATTTTAGCGGTTTGTTCATCAATTATTTTACTTGTATTTGAAAAACTTTTTGTAATAAACGATACCCATTTTTTAGTTTCAATTTTTTGCAATAACATAATATCACCAAAGCGATAAAATGGTTTAGAAGGATTGTTGAAAATATCACTCATCATATGGCGTTTACTACCATACAAACAATAGGTAACTGATTTGTGTTTTTGCCAACATGCTCTCATTTTTTTTTCAAAAACAACATAATCATTAAATGAAGATAGATTTTGAAATTCATCAAGACAAATGATAAACTTGATGCCTTTTTTTTGTGCAATTATTTCGGGTAAGTTTAAAATTTCATCACTGTTTCTTTTCAATTCTTGCCAATCAAAACTTAAACTAAAATCACTAGTTGGGTCTATTCCCAGACTTAATTTGGGTATTAATTTTTTAAAAAAATCTTTGCCACTTCCCATCCATTCTTGCCATTTTGAGGAAGATGCTTTAATTACTTCACGAGCAAAATTCTCTAAAAACTCTTCTTCGCTTCCTACAGAAAACAAGTCGATTATTACTGTTTTAGTTAATTTTTCTTTTTTGTTTATATCAGCAATTACTTTCTCTACCAACGATGATTTTCCCCATCTCCTAGGTGATATAATTGTGGTATTTATTCCATTAAGTAGGTTACTTTTTAATTTACCTGACTCAATCTCTCGATTTGTAAATGACTGAACACTTACTGTGGTTCCGTATATAAATGGAGAATCTTTCATTATTAAATATTTGTATATTTTGGTATTATACTCTTTGGTATAATACACAAAGGTATAAATTTATACGCTTTTATACAATTCAATTTCTAACTCTCTTACTGCTTGCAAATACTTTTCTTTATTACCAAATTGGCTTATAATTTCGGTAGGTGAACCCATTTCGTCAAATGGATTTACCCTTAATACTTCTATTTTTTCAATGTTTGTTATTCCTTCATCCGCATATTTATCTAATAATGCTTCCAAAACTTTTCTTGCTTGTTCACCATACTTGGTAAAGTAATTGCATTTTTTTACATTATTAGCACGCTCTTTTCTTGTTAATGGTGGTTGTCCATAAGCCACATGACAAATTAAATCAAATAAGTCAACTTGCTTGTCAACGGCTTCATAAAGCTCTTCTACCATTACTCCTTGTTCTTGTAATTCGGCTATAATTGCTTCTTCGTCCTCGGTTGGTGTCCTCACCAATCGAATAGTAATTGGTGGGGACACCAACCACGGACGAATCCTGAAAATCCTTAAATCTTGCAAATCCTGATTCAGACAATGTTCGGAAACATCTGCAATTATCATCATAATTTTCAAACAATAAAAAATCCCAACTGATTACTCAATTGGGATTAGTTTAATTAAATTTTATTTTTTGTGTTTCGTGCTTCGAATTTAGAATTTCGTGCTTTGTATTTCGTGCTTCGAATTTCTTATTTCGAATTTCGTTTTTGTCTTCAATACTATTTGCTTAGTCGTCACCTTTCGATGATAACAATGCTTCGTATTCTTCTTTACTACCAACTACTAATTTTTCATAATCACGTAGTCCAGTACCTGCAGGAATTAAATGTCCAACAATTACGTTTTCTTTTAATCCTAACATTCTATCTACTTTACCATGAATAGCAGCTTCGTTCAGTACTTTTGTAGTTTCCTGGAACGATGCAGCACTCATAAAACTTTGAGTACCTAATGATGATTTAGTAATACCCATAATTACCTGTACTGCAGTTGCCGATTCAGCATCACGTACTTCAACCAAACGTAAATCTTTGCGTTTCAATTGTGAATTTTCATCACGTAATTTTCTAACGCTAATAATTTGTCCTGGTTTGTAATTAGTAGAATCGCCTGCTTCTAAAACTACTTTTTTATCAAAAATCCAATCATTAGTTTTCTTGAACTTGAATCTGTCAACAGTTTCTCCTTCTAAGAATAAAGTATCGCCTGGATCAATTACTTCTAGTTTTTGCATCATTTGGCGTACAATAATCTCGATGTGTTTATCCGAAATTTTTACACCTTGTAAACGGTAAACTTCTTGAATTCCATTTACAATATAACGCTGAACCGATAACGGACCTTCAATTCTTAAAATATCTTGAGGGCTAATTGAACCATCAGATAATTGAGAACCTGCTTTTACGAAATCGTTTTCTTGAACTAAAATATGTTTAGACAATGGAACCATGTATTTACGGCTTTCACCATCACGCGTTGTAACCATAATCTCTCTGTTACCACGTTTAATTCCACCAAAACTAACTACACCATCTATTTCAGTAACTACAGCTGGATTACTAGGGTTACGAGCTTCAAATAATTCAGTTACACGAGGTAAACCTCCTGTAATATCACGTGTTTTACTTGCTACACGTGGTATTTTTACTAAAATTTCTCCAGGTCCAATAGTTTTTCCATCTTCTACTACTATATGTGCGCCAACCGGAATATTGTATTCTTTTAAAGGATTTCCTTTTTTATCGTTTACAATAATTGAAGGTGTTTTATTTTTATCTTTCGATTCAATAATCACCTTTTCTTTATGTCCTGTTTGCTCATCACTTTCTTCTTTAAAAGTAATGTTTTCTATAATTCCTTCAAACTGTAATTTACCTGGGAACTCTGATAGAATTACCGCATTGTATGGATCCCAAGAACAAATAACATCACCTTTAGCTATTTTAGCTCCACTCTTAACTTGTAAATGTGCTCCGTAAGGAATATTTACAGTAATAATTGGGTTACGGGTAATTTCGTCTAATATTCTTATTTCTCCCTGACGACCGATTACAGTATCAAAAATACCATCATCAGTTTTCATTTCTACTGTTCTAATTTCTTCAAATTCTAAAATTCCACCAAACTTAGCATTCATTTGGCTTTCGTTAGCAATATTCGATGCAGTACCACCCACGTGGAAAGTACGTAATGTTAACTGTGTTCCTGGTTCACCAATTGATTGCGCTGCAATTACTCCAGCCGAATCTCCACGTTGAGCCATTCTACCAGTAGATAAGTTTCTACCATAACATTTTGCACAAATTCCTAATTGAGTTTCACAAGTTAATGCCGAACGAATTTCAACTGTTTCAATTGAACTTGCTTCAATTTTAGCTGCAATTTTTTCAATAACTTGCTCACCTGCTGAAACAAATAATTCACCAGAAATAGGATCATAAACATCGTGTAAACTAGTTCTACCTAATACACGTTCGTATAAAGTTTCAACTACTTCTTCGTTGTCTTTTAAAGCACTAATTGGAATACCACGTAATGTTCCGCAATCTTCTTCATTGATAACAATATCTTGCGCCACATCATGTAACCTACGTGTTAAATAACCCGCATCCGCAGTTTTTAAAGCTGTATCGGCCAAACCTTTACGAGCTCCGTGAGTTGAAATAAAGTATTCAATAACCGATAAACCTTCTTTAAAGTTCGAAAGAATTGGATTTTCAATAATCTCTCCAGTTCCACCACTTAAATTCTTTTGTGGTTTAGCCATTAATCCCCTCATTCCACCTAACTGACGAATTTGCTCTTTAGAACCACGGGCTCCAGAATCCAACATCATATAAATAGGGTTGAATCCTTGGTTATCGTTTTTCAATTGAGTTAATAATGTATCAGCTAAACGTGAGTTAATACGTGTCCAGATATCAATTACTTGGTTATAACGTTCATTATTTGTAATAAAACCTTGCTCGTAATTGCTCCAAATTTCTGCTACTTCAGCTTGTGCTTCTTTCACAAATTTTCCTTTTTCTTCCGGAATCATTACATAACTTAAGTTAAATGATAATCCGCCTTTAAAAGCAAAATGGAAACCTATTTCTTTGATATCATCTAGGAATTTAGCACACTTGTCCATACCACATTCAGCTATCACTGAACCAATGATATCTCTAAGATTTTTCTTAGTTAATAATTCGTTGATATAACCGTATCCAGCAGGAACAACTTGGTTAAATAAAATTCTACCAACAGTTGTTTCAATTGATTTATTTACCAAAACACCATCTTCAATGATATTTACTTTACATT
>JBMOGB010000122.1:0-11038 GCA_049318585.1 Bacteroidia bacterium
GGTGTTTTAAATTAGAGTTTTGAGCTTCAATTACTGGGTAATAATTGTTGTCAATTATTTTATTTAAGTTTAAAGTAACTTGATAAGTTACATCATATAATTTTTGTTGATCAAACTTGCCATCAATAACAAAACGTGGCAATGCAATAGATGCTAAGTTACAAACTGCTACTTCATCAGGGCTGGTATATTCCATAATTTCAGTACATAAATTACTGCTTTTTATGGTTCCTAAATTCTGTTGATTGCTCTTACGGTTTGCAGCATCTTTATAAAGCATGTATGGCGTTCCAGTTTCTATTTGCGATTCCATGATAGCAAACCATAAATCTTGCGCTTTTACAGTTCTGCGTGCTTTTCCTTCTGCTTCGTATTTGGTATAAAGTGCTTCAAATTCTTCACCCCAACATTCACTTAATCCAGGTGCTTCATTCGGGCAAAACAAACTCCATTCGCCATTGTCTTCCACACGTTTCATAAATAAATCGCAAATCCACAATGCATAGAATAAATCTCTTGCACGCATTTCTTCTTTACCATGGTTTTTACGTAAGTCTAAAAACGCAAAAACATCGGCATGCCAAGGCTCTAAATAAATGGCAAAAGCACCTTTACGTTTCCCTCCCCCTTGGTCTACATAACGAGCGGTATCGTTGAATACACGTAACATAGGAACTATTCCGTTGCTGGTTCCGTTGGTTCCACCAATATAACTTCCAGTTGCTCTTACATTATGAATAGCCAATCCAATTCCACCCGCACTTTGCGATATTTTTGCAGTTTGCTTCAACGTATCGTAAATGCCTTCAATGCTGTCGTCTTTCATAGTTAATAAAAAACAACTGCTCATTTGTGGCTTTGGAGAACCTGCGTTAAATAGGGTAGGAGTAGCATGAGTAAACCAACGCTCACTCATTAAGTTGTAAGTTTTTATCACATTGTCGATATCGTTTTTGTGAATGCCAATGGCCACACGCATGTACATGTGTTGCGGACGTTCAGCTACTTTACCATCAATGCGTAATAAGTATGCTTTTTCTAATGTTTTAAAACCAAAATAATCAAAACCAAAATCACGGTCGTATATAATGGTGCTGTCTAATAATTCTGCATTTGCATGAATTATTTCCATTACATCATCGGCCAATAATGGAGTTCTTTTACCACTACCTTTATCGGTGTAGTTGTAAAGTTTTTCCATTGTTTCCGAAAACGACTTTAAGGTGTTTTTATGTAAATTGCTTACCGCAATTCTACTTGCCAACAGCGCATAATCTGGATGTTTGGTGGTTAACGATGCAGCAGTTTCGGCAGCTAAATTATCTAATTCAGTAGTTGGTACGCCATCGTAAATTCCTTGAACTACCTTTTTAGCCACATCAATTGGATCAATTAATGAACTTAAACTGTAACTCAATTTTTCAATACGCGCAGTTACTTTATCAAACTTAACGCTTTCTTTTTTGCCGTTTCTTTTTAATACAAACATCTTTTAATTTTTGATTTAGGATTTAGGATTTTTGATTTGGGTATTGCTACTTCAATCATTCATCTCAAATCTGTTTAATTTGATTTAGGATTTTTGATTTAGGATTTTTGATTTTAGTTATAATTTAAAAATTTAGATAAATCATAAATCAAAAATCACAGTTCAAAAATCATTACTTTTTTTGTTTTACTGTTTTAACTGAAGCAACAAAAATGCTAACAAATTCATTTGCTTCTTTTATTAATGGTTGAGTAATGGTTTTATCTAAAAGATTTGATTCTTCTAAAATCTCTAACCAATACATCGATTCGTCAGCTTCTTCTATAACAATTGCTAATTTGTATATAAAATCTGCCGTTGATTTTGCTCTAGCACTAGCTCTGTAATTTGCACCTACCGAACCAGCTGCTCTTATTAATTGTTTTGCTAACTTAAAACCTGCTGGTGTTTTGGTAAACCATCGCATGCTTTAATTATAGCTATATTGAACAATTTAGTTCTTGATTGTCATTCTAATTTATCCATAATTCCCAAATCAAAAATCCTAAATCACAGTTCAAAAATCTTTAAAAATCCTCTTCTAATGAGAATGAATGAGTTTCTTTTCCACCCATTACTCCAGCTTTTTGGTAATCGCCAACTCTTTTTTCAAAGAAATTAGTTTTGCCTTGTAATGAAATCATTTCCATAAAATCGAATGGATTGGTAGCATTGTATATTTTTTTATAGCCTAATTCTGCAATCCATCTGTCGGCTACAAATTCAATATATTGTTGCATCAACTTGGCATTCATTCCTATCAAATCAACTGGCAATGCTTCAGATACAAATTCTTTTTCAATAGCCACAGCATCGCCAATAATAGTATGCACTTCAGCTTCCGATAATTGATTGCTTAACATGCTATAAATCAAGCAAGCAAACTCACAATGCAAGCCCTCATCTCTGCTAATTAATTCATTGCTAAAAGTAAGGCCAGGTAATAATCCACGTTTTTTCATCCAAAAAATAGAACAAAAACTTCCGCTAAAAAATATACCTTCAACAGCCGCAAAAGCCACTAAACGTTGAGCAAAAGTTCCGTTTTCAATCCAACGCAAAGCCCATTCAGCTTTCTTTTTAACAGCAGGAACAGTTTCTATGGCATGAAACAAACGGTCTTTTTCTTTAGGATCATTGATATATGTATCAATTAACAAAGCATAAGTTTCGCTATGAATATTTTCCATCATAATTTGGAAACCATAGTAACATCTTGCCTCTGGCAATTGCACTTCGCGCATAAAATTAACAGCCAAGTTTTCATTTACAATTCCATCGCTTGCCGCAAAAAATGCAAGAATATGAGATATGAAATGACGCTCACCATCATTTAATTTCGCCCAATCTTTTAAATCATCACTTAAATCAATCTCTTCAGCAGTCCAAAAACTAGCTTCATGTTTTTTATAAAGTTCCCAAATTTTTGGGTAATTAATTGGAAGCAAAACAAACCTGTCTTTGTTTTCTCTCAATAATAACTCATCTTGATTTTGCATGTAATTTTATTGTTTTTTTATAGTTTAAATATTCCATTGTTTTTGCATTACAGTGGAAACAATTAGTTAATAAGTAGATTATAGAAACGAATAAAAATATTTTCATTCTTTATTTGATTCTTAACTATTAGTAATAACCTTACAATAATACAATAGAGAGTTTTAGTAACCTTTAAAAGTTAATCACAGGCATGTTAATATCACAGCTACATTCAATCTAGCAAAGGGTTTGCGGGCTACTGATATTTAATTTTCAACAAATAATCAAGGTATTTGTTTTTTTTGCAAATAGTACAATTAGCAGTAAAATAGGAGTGAAAACAAAAAAGCACTTTTCCGAAAAAAAGTGCTTTTTTTGTTTTTGATATTTATATTTTTTTTCTAAAAAGGTAACATACATTTTTTAAAATCTAAACTGCAAACGAGCAGTAAAAACATCATCTTTTAAATCACCAGTATAGCCTGTAAGCTGAGTGTTTTCATTTGTTACACTGTCGTACCATAAAACCAATTTAACATTTGGATCAAAATAATTGATGTATCCAAAACCTAAAGTGGTATATTTTAAATCTGCTTTTGAAAACCCAGCTCCATTCACAATTTTGTCACCACCTACTATTGTGTTAGGATCGTACCAATCGTATTTTACAGCTATTTGATGGCGTTTGTTTATAATATTTTGTAAAAAGTAAATAAATGCGCCATCAAAATTACGAACATAAAGCGCATTAGTTGCAAGTATATTTGGTGTTTCGCTACTATTGCTAGTAGCCGATTGAGTGCCTTTCCAATATTCAAATCTAATTTCAGTATTTCCCCATTTATGGCTGTATTTTGCTTGAAAATCAACGCCATTATATTGTCTTTCACTTATTTTACCAGCATAATTTTGGGAGGTATCAATTTTAAAAATATTATTTCCAGCACCATCGGTTCCCATTTTATAAGTAGCTTTATTCAAACCTGCTAAACCACCATATAAACCTGAAAGCCCACCTGAAATTGTTATGTGTTTGGATATTTTGTATGCTTTGAAACCCACTCTTCCTATAAAGTCTTTTTGACTATCATATTCTGTTACACCTACAGAAGGTGAGTTACCTAAACTACCAATTCCTTGGCCATTAAATATTCCAAAATCCATTCGTAAGTAGTAAATTTTACTATTTTTGTCTTTAGGATCTAGTGAAATCATAGCACCTAAATCACGTTCTACTTTTGCTAAAGTTTGACTCATTCTACCTCTTTCAGGGCTTTCTCTATCGGCTGAACCTAAGTTTATTTCATAACCAAATGGGCGTGCAAAAATTCCTGATGTAAACGAAAACATATTGAATTTTGAGTCATAAATTCTCCCCCAAAAATCGCGTACAAATGCTCCACGCTCAGTTATATCGTATTGAAAAACAAAATGCACTTTTGGATATGATTTTTCGTTGTTTCTTAAATAATCAAATCTAATTCGTCCTCTTCTTACTGTAAATCTATTATCGCTTAAGGAATCAAAACTTCCACCACTAAAACCTGCTGCTCCTTTTGTTTCCGCCATTTGAAACTGTGGCTGAATGTATCCGCTTATACTAAAATAGTTAAATCTATTATACATATCGAACATACCTTTTCCCATTGATTTGGTTGTATCAACCATATCCATTAGAAATTGTGCTTTAGTTTTATTTCCTAAAAACAATAAAGTTATTAGGAAAAGAGTAATTGTAATATTTTTTTTCATTGTTAAATCCAAACATAAATTTTGAGCAAATAAAGTAAACTAATTGTTATATAATTATTAAATAATTACATTTTTGAACATGATATTTATCGCTCCTTTTTGTAGTTTTAATTACAAAAAAAGCCCAATACAATGAAGTATTGAGCTTATTTTTTATTTTTTAAAATGATTATCCAGCCATTGCTCTAAATAATAAAAACAATAATCCTGATAAAATAATGGTGACAGGCAATGTTAAAATCCAAGCTATAGCAATATTTTTTATTGTACCTCCTTGTAAGTTTTTCATCCCTTTAGTTGCTACCATACTTCCTGCAATTCCCGAAGAAAGTACTTGAGTTGTACTTACAGGTAAACCAAATGCAGTTGCCATTCCAATAGTTGCAGCTGCTACTAATTCACTCGATGCTCCTTGTGCATAATTCAAATGTTGTTTTCCAATTTTTTCTCCAATTGTTTTTACTATTCTTTTCCAACCTATCATGGTTCCTAATCCCAACGAAATAGATATCATAATAATTACCCAACTAGGTGAATATTCTGTTATACTCTTTACTCCTATGATTGAAGATTTCAATGCATTTTTATCTGCTTCACTTAAAGCAATAGTTTTACTTTTTCTTAGCTTTTCTACTTCTTTACCTAATTTTATTGCTCCTTGTCTAACTTCAAATTTTTCAGACACACTTAAACTATCTAATTGTTTCGAGCAAATTAATGTATTTACTTTATTAGATATAACAAGAATTTTTGCTACTTCTAAACTATCTTCTTTAGTAATTTGTGTAACTATTGTTTTGTTTAAAACAGAATCTACCATTGTAATTTCTTGCTTTACTTTTGGTAAATTAACATTTGGATTCAAGGCAAAATAACTGGGTGCAATAGCAACTAGAATTAACATAACTAGCCCAATTCCCTTTTGCCCATCGTTACTTCCATGGCTATAACTTACTCCAGTACAGGTTAAAAGTAAAATCATTCTTATCAAAAATGGTGGCGGGTCATTTGATTTTGGCGCTTTAAATATTGTTTTATTTTTTATACTTACCCTAAGCAAGTACATAATTAATATGGTTAAACTAAAACCTACAATTGGTGAAACTAATAAGCTTAAACCTATATCGCTTGCTTTACTCCAATTTACATAATTACCACTTTTTTCAGCAATAAATGAATACGCTAAACCAACACCTAATATACTACCAACTAGCGTATGCGAACTTGAACAAGGAATACCAAAGTACCAAGTTCCTAAATTCCAAACAATAGCTGTAATTAATAACGACATGATTAGTGCTACACTGTGGTAAATGTTTTGGTCTGCTAAAATTTCTACTGGAATTAAATAACTAATGCCCATAGCCACGGTTATTCCACCTGCAAAAACGCCAACACTGTTCCAAACTGCGCTCCAAATTACTGCCACCCATGGTTTTAATGAATTAGTGTAAATAACTGTTGCTACTGCATTTGCTGTGTCGTGAAAGCCGTTTATAAATTCAAATGCGCAAGCTGCTGTTAAACAAACTATTAACAGGAACGTTAAGGTAGGGTCTAATCCAAACATAATTTTTAAAGTTAAATGGGTATTTTTTGATAATATATTTTACAATTTTAAAACGCAATATTAAGTAATTGTAAACTCAATTTGTTTTTTTTGTATAAAAATGATTTATTTCTTGAAATCTATCTTATTATTGTAACAATAAAAATAATAAAATATCGTTTAAGCAGTTTATTATACTGTCAAAAATTTTCAAAATAGCATTCATTAATGTATAAAATAATAGCTTTTTTTCTTTTATTTTCAACTGCTGCTAAAGCACAACTTGGAGGATATGCACCTTTTGGTTTTTTAAATAATTACTCCAATGCCAGAATTGCAGCCTTAGGCGGAAGCGCCATTGCAACGCATGATAACGATGCTAGTTTAGTAATAAATAATCCTTCGTTATTAACGGCTAAAATGGATAAACAACTTACGCTTAACTATCAAAATTATTTGGCCGATATAGGTTCAGGTTATTTTGGTTATGCATTTAATACCAAAAAAGCAGGACCATTGATGTTGGGTGTTCAATATATTAATTATGGAATTTTTGATGGAAAAGACATCAATAATATTGATGCTGGTTCTCCGGCTGCCAATGAATTTGCCATGCATTTAACTACTTCTAGAGTTATAAATAAATGGAATATTGGTGTTACTGCAAAATTTGTTTACTCCGTTTTAGAATATTATACCAGTGTAGGAATGGCAGCCGATGTAGGAGCTAGTTATAAAAGCGAGGATAGCTTATCGGTTTTTACTGCTGTGGTTAATAATTTAGGTTATCAAATTACTACTTTTACTGGAGTTGATAGGCAAATGTATCCCATGAATTTTCAAATTGGTTATAGTAAAAAGTTTGCTCATAATCCTTTAAGAATTTCAATTATAGCCCACGATTTACAGAAAATTGGAGGTTTACTTTACCAAAATGATTATAAGAATAGTAGAAATATTGATTTGTCAACTGGTTTGCCCATTCAAGAAGATTTTACTTCTATCAATTATTTAATGAGTCACTTAATTATAAATACTGAATTGGTTTTTGGACAAGGATTTCATTTAAGATTTGGATACAATGATTTGCGTAGGCGAGAATTGGTAATTCCAGATGCCAGAAGCTGGGCTGGTTTCAGTTGGGGATTTGGTTTAAAAGTTCGGAAATATATGTTTTCTTATGGAAGTGCTTCTATTTATTCTGGTAATGCTACCAATCATTTCTCAATAAATGCTAACTTGCAAGAGTTTTATAAAAAGAAAAAATAATGAACCCAATTATCATTGCTATTGACGGATATTCATCGTGTGGAAAAAGCACCATTGCCAAAGAATTATCAAAAATTTTATTGTATAAATACATAGATACTGGTGCAATGTATCGGGCTGTTACTTTGTATTTTATAAGAAATAATATTGACTTTAAAAATATAGAAGAGGTAAATTCAGCACTTACTAAAATCAATATTTCTTTTAAAATTGACGAACAAACTCAATTTCAAGAAACATTTTTAAATAACGAAAATATTGAGGAAGAGATAAGAGTAAATCCAAGAGTAGCTGGCTTTGTAAGCGATGTTAGTTCAATAAGTGAAGTGCGAAGATTTTTAGTAAAACAGCAACAACAATTTGGTACAGAAAAAGCCATTATTATGGATGGAAGAGACATAGGAACTGTTGTTTTTCCTGATGCTGAACTAAAATTATTTATTACTGCCGAACCTAATATTCGTGCTCAAAGAAGATACGATGAACTAAAAAGTAAAGGCAAAGGAACAACTTTTGAAGAAGTGTTGGCTAACCTTACAAAGCGTGATTATATTGATTCCCACAGAGATGATTCACCTTTAATGAAAGCACATAATGCCATTGAAATTGACAATAGCAATATCAATCACGAGGAACAATTAGAACTTATTTTGAAATTGGTAAATGAAAAAATAGGCTCAAAAGCATAGTTTGAAACTATGTTTTTCTGCTTCTTAAGTTGACCCCTATGCAATAGCAATTGGAACTGCGTTTTACTTAATTTGACGCTCATGCAATTATTATTGAGACCGACTTCTCTCATCGACAGTGTACTTTGAGCAAAATGACAATGAATTTTATATCCAAATTAGTTAATGAAAAAGCCAAACAGTAGGCAACTATCCGTAAAGTTAGCCAAGGCTGCAACTATCCGTAGAATTAGCGAAGCGCTCAAAGGATTTTAAATAAATGTAGTTTCCGATAGCTATCGGAATCAGACACGGGCTAACAAAACCAAAACACAACAAAAAGCCTCGTAGAGGCGATACTATTGTAAACCGAAACAAAACTACTAACAAAAGCCTCGTAGAGGCGACACTATATTATTTCCAAAAATCCCCAATTCTCCGCTGTTAATAAATTGTATAATTTTTATTCATCCTATTATACAATATTATTGCCTTATATTGCATGCAATAACAAAAATAAATGGCTCAAATAGATAAAATTAAAAGAATGGTTGAACAGGTTTTTGCCAAAAACCAACGCAAACTTTTAAATTATAAACAAATTGCTGCAAAGCTAGAATTAGCTAGCACAGAAGAAAAGAATTTAGTGCTTCTTGCAATAAAACAATTACTAAAAACTGGTGCTTTAGAAGAAGTACAACCTGGAAAATTTGCCTCAGTTTTTACCGCTACTTTTATAGAAGGATATGCCGATGTAACCCAAAGAGGTGGCGCTTATGTAAAACCAACCGACATGGAACGAGGCGATGATAGCAAAGATATTTTTATACAAAAAGATTTTTTAAACACTGCGCTGCATGGCGATTTGGTTAAAGTGCAATTGCTTTCTGCCAAAAACAATGATAGACCAACAGGCGAAATTGTTGAAATTATAAAACGTGCTCGAACCACTTTTGTGGGCACTATTCAAGTAAGCAGCAGTTACGGATTTTTGGTGGCAGACGATAAAAGAATGTATGCCGATATTTTTATTCATAAAGCCGATTTAGGCAAAGCAAAAGATGGTGACAAAGTAATTGTAGAGTTGACTCATTGGATGCCTCATGATGAAAGTCCGAGTGGAAAAGTAATAGAAATATTAGGACGACCAGGTGAGCATAATACTGAAATGAACGCCATAGTTGCGGAGTTTGGTTTTTCAACAAAGTTTCCTGAAAATGTAGAAAACGAAGCCAAGCAATTTAGCGATAAAATTAGCAGTGATGAAATTAAGAAAAGACGTGATTTTAGGAAAACACTTACTTTTACCATTGACCCTTTAGATGCCAAGGATTTTGATGATGCTATTTCACTAAAAGATTTGGGAAATGGAATTTATGAAATTGGAGTTCACATAGCCGATGTATCGCATTATGTAACACAAAAATCAGCTTTAGATAATGAAGCTTATATTCGTGGAACTTCGGTTTATTTGGTAGATAGAACCATTCCAATGCTTCCCGAAAAATTATCGAATGGTTTATGTTCATTGCGACCACACGAAGAAAAATTGACTTTTTCGGCTGTTTTTAAAATAAATAGCAATGCCGAAGTGTTAGAAGAATGGTTTGGTAAAACAGTCATTTATAGCGATAGACGATTTACTTACGAAGAAGCGCAAGAGCGCATAGAAACTGGCGAAGGCGATTATGCCAATGAAATTATTTTATTAAATAATTTAGCTAAAAAAATGCGTGATGAACGTTTTAAAGATGGTGCAATAAGTTTTGAAACCGAAGAAGTAAAATTTAAGTTGGACGAAAACTTTAAGCCAATAGATATTTACATAAAAGTTAGAAAAGATGCCCATAAATTGGTAGAAGAATTTATGCTTTTGGCCAATAAAAAAGTGGCTGAATATGTTTCTACCATGGGAAAAGGAACAAATAAATATACTTATGTATACCGTGTACACGAAAGCCCTAACGAAGATAAACTAAAGTTGTTTAGCACTTTTGCTGCCCGATTTGGTTACCGAGTTCAGTTAGATAATGCCAATAAAGTTTCCAAATCATTGAATAATTTATTGGTAGAAGTGGAAGGAAAACCTGAACAAAATTTAATTCAAAGTCAGGCGATAAGAACCATGAGTAAAGCTGTTTATAGCACCAAAAAGTCTGGTCATTATGGATTGGCTTTTGAGTATTATTCACACTTTACTTCGCCCATTCGCAGGTATCCTGATTTGATGGCGCACCGACTTTTGTTCGATTATTTGAATGGTGGCAAAAGTGCCAATCAAGAAGAATATGAAGTAATGTGCAAGCAATCATCGAGCATGGAACAAAAAGCTGCCGATGCTGAACGTGCCAGTGTAAAATACAAACAAGTAGAGTACATCAAAGATTTTATTGGGCAAAACTTTGAAGGAATTATTAGTGGTGTTACCGATTGGGGAATGTATGTAGAAATTACAAAATACAAATGTGAAGGATTGATAAAATTAGCCAATATTCACGATGATTATTACGAGTTTGATGAAAAAAACTTGTGTATTGTTGGACGTGCTACACGCAAAAAATATCAGTTAGGCGATACCGTAAATGTTACCGTAGCAGCAGCCGACATGATTAAACGCCAAATAGATTTAGAAATGGAAGGCACTGGAGTTTTAAAAGCTACAAGAAGAAATCAAGAGCGATTTACCAGAGAAAAAGAAAGAAGTAGGGGAGGTAAAAGCACTAAAAAAAGAAGACGTTAGTTATTATAATAAAAATAAGAAATGAGGATTTCAAAATTGATTATTTATATGTT
>JBMOGB010000123.1:0-11035 GCA_049318585.1 Bacteroidia bacterium
GAACGAAGTTTTTATCATATTATTGTTAATTTTTTACACCCCACCTGTCAGGTCTGATAAACAGAAAAAACATGAAATTTACACTTGTACAAAAATTACAAAATGTAATAAAATGGATTCAAAGCAGACTTACCTCTAAACAATTTATACTTTTATCGAGTGTATTGGTTGGATTAACAGTTGGTTTAGCTGCCATTGTTTTAAAAACAGCAGTACATTTTATATATCTAGCAGCTACTTATAAAGAACTAGGTAACTACAAATATTTATTCCTTTTTTTGCCAGTAATTGGTATTTTTTTAACAGTTTATATTGTAAAAAAATTACTGAAAGGTAAACTTGAAAAAGGGCTTTCACATATTCATTTTGGCATTGCAAAAAAATCGAGTTTAATGCCCAAAGAACAAATGTATGCGCAAATTCTTACCAGTTCGTTAACGGTAGGATTTGGTGGATCAGCAGGATTAGAAGCACCAATTGTAATTACTGGTGCAGCTTTTGGAAGTAATTATGCAAAAGCTTACAAACTTACTTACAACGAAAGAACTTTACTTTTAGCTTGTGGAATTGCGGCTGGAATTGGAGCAACTTTTAATGCCCCAATTGCGGGTGTTTTATTTGCTTTAGAAGTGCTTTTGGTTGATATAAGTATTTCTGCATTTACACCATTAATTATTGCGGCAGCAACAGGAGCACTAATTTCAAATATTATTTTACATGGCGATATCCTTTTATCGTTTCAACTCCAACAACCATTTGATTATAACAATGTTCCTTTTTATATTTTACTTGGTTTATTTGCTGGCTTAATTTCAGTTTACCATTCGCGTACATTTTCTAAAATTGAAGGACTTTTTAGCAAATCAAAAAATAAAATTTATCAAAATGTAATAGTTGGTGGAATATTATTGGCAGCATTAATTTTTATTTTTCCTTCTCTTTTTGGTGAAGGATTTCAAAGCATCAAATCACTTTCGATGTTGCAACCAGAAAACATTTTAGATGGAAGCATTTTTCACAATTATCAAAGTAATGAATGGTTGGTGTTGGCAGCTGTTGGAATTTTGATTTTTGTAAAATCAATTGCTACAGCCATTACTTTGGGAAGCGGAGGAAATGGAGGAAATTTTGCGCCTTCGTTATTTGTTGGAGCTTATTTAGGTTACTTTTTTTCAAAAGTTTTAAACCTGCTCAATTTAACAAATTTACCAATCAGCAATTTTACTTTAGTGGGCATGGCTGGAATTTTAAGTGGAATTTATCATGCGCCTTTAACAGCTATATTCCTTATTGCCGAAATAACTGGAGGCTATAATTTGATGATTCCTTTAATGATTGTTTCCTCTATAAGTTTTGCCATTTCAAAATACTTTGAACCTTATTCAATGGATGTAAAAAAATTAGCCATGAGTGGCGATGTTTTTACAAACGACAAAGACCAAAATATTTTGGCTACTATTTCAACTTCTAACTTAATTGAAACCAATTTTCAACCCATTTATTCAACAGATAGTTTGGGGGATTTGGTGGAGTTAATTGCTAAATCAAAACGTAATATTTTCCCCGTAATAGACAATGAATACAGGCTTCTTGGTGTAATTCTTTTAGATAATATTAGAGAAATAATGTTCAAAACTGAACTATACGATAATGTATTTGTAAGTGATTTAATGACGAATGCTCCTGCAGTAATTATTGAAAATGAAAGCATGGAAAATGTGATGAAACTTTTTGATGAAACAGGTGCTTGGAATTTACCAGTAACCCAAAAAGGAAAATACATTGGCTTCGTTTCCAAATCGAGTATTTTTTCAAGCTACCGATCAAAGTTAAAGGTGAATACCATTGAGTAATTTTTGTTTACAATCACATTTATTGGATAATTTTTTTTAGATTTATAAAATAAAAAATCTATCATTCCACTTTATTTTAAATCAGAAATCACCATTCAAAAATCATAAATTACATATGGCATTAAGCAGATTTTGGTCTTATATCATTGCGTTAAGCATTCTTTTTATTTTTTACATGCTTGGCAGCAATCAGCTTTATAACCTTGGGCAATTAGTTAATGGAAAGCAAAACGATGCGTTAGTAATTGCAGAGCATCAGGCCACTTATTTCCAAAATAGTGATTCTGTTTTATACGCCAATATGGTGTTGAATAAAGCAACTGGATTTACCCAAAACGATACTGTTTATCGCTTATTAGATAATGGAATTGTGGAAGTTTGCAAAGGCAAACAATCAGCTGATGGAATATTTGTTACTTGTAAAAATACCATCATCGATATTTGGTTGCCTTTAATTGGTTACCTCACTTTTTTCTGTGGTTTATTGCACTTGTTAAACGATTCGAATGCCATTACCAAATTGGCAAAAGTGTTAACACCTTTTTTTGCGCGTATTTTCCCTGAATTGCCCAAAGGGCACGCTGCTTATGGTTTTATGACCATGAATTTTGCAGCAAATTTTCTAGGATTAGACAATGCTGCCACACCTTTTGGGTTAAAAGCCATGGAAAGTATGCAGGAAGTAAATACCGATAAAGAGCGGGCCTCCAATAGTCAAATTATGTTTCTGTGTTTGCATGCTGCTGGCTTAACTTTAATTCCAACTTCTATTATTGGTTACAGAGCTGCGCAAAATGCCACCAATCCTTCCGATATTATGTTACCAACCATAATTACTTCATTTGTAGGAACGTTAGCAGCGCTAATTTTTGTTAGCATAAAGCAACGAATTAATCTGGTAAATTTAGTAGTTTTAGGATTTGTAACTGCCGTAAGTGCGCTAATAGGTTTGGTACTTTTTTATGTAAATAAATTAGATGGAATTGAAAAATTTCATTTTACAGGAAACTTGAGCAATGCCGTTTTATTATTCATTATTTTTGGAATTATAGGTTACGGAATTTTGCACGAAAAAGTCTTTAAAAGTAATAATACCAATATCTTCGACTCTTTTGTAAATGGTGCTAAAGATGGATTTACAACAGGAGTTCGTGTGTTGCCTTACATGATTGCCATGTTAGTAGCATTGAGTATTTTTCGCAATTCAGGATTAATGAATATTGTAATGGGAGGAATTACTTCAGTAATGAATATTTTTAAAGTTGATCCTCAAATTATCAATGCAATTCCTGTTGCCATTATGCGTCCATTTAGCGCAGGTGGTTCACGTGGATTTATGCTAGATGCCATGAAAACTTATGGACCTGATAGCCTTACAGGCCAATTATCATGCTTGTTTCAAGGTGCTGCCGAAACTACCTTTTATGTAGTGGCTTTGTATTTTGGTTCGGTAAATATAAAAGACAGCAGATACACTTTAAGTATTATGCTTTTGGTAGATTTGGTTTGTGTAATTGCAGGAATATTTGTTTGTAAAATGTATTTTTAGGAAATATATAATATCCTATTTCTTAAGATTTTATTGCATTTGAAAATTGTTTATTATGTTTGAAAACATGAAACATTATTCGGAAATTATTACAATTAATTCGGACATTAGATTTGGCAAGCCTTGTATAAGAGGCATGAGAATTACTGTTTTTGATATCCTAAATTGGTTAGCTTCCGGTATGTCTATTTTGGATATTGTACAAGATTATACAGAGTTAAATGAGGAAGATGTAAAGGCTGCATTGGCCTATTCTTTAGATAGAGAGCAAAAAATTACCAACTAAAACTTTTCTATTTTTATAATATTTACTGGGCAATGTTTGGCCGCTTTTACATTGTCGTCCCATTCGTCATCACCAACAGAAATAGAAAAAAAACCTTTCTTTTCATTTCCTCCAATTAAGGTGCATTTTCCATCTTTTTTCGACATTCGCCAACGATAAGGAGCTGCTTCTTCACAAATATTACAGCCAATACATTTAGCTCGTTGCTGAACTATTCTAATCATTAGTTGGAACCAGTTTAAATAATTTGTCAGAAGGACGAATCAACTCATCTAATTGAATGGTAAATGAATCTCCTTTTTTTACTTTATTGGTGTTAATATTATCCAAACGCATTTCTTTTACAAAAGTTTGAACCACTCCAGTAGTTGGACCAGTAATCAAAATTTCATCACCAACCGAAAGTGTTTGAGCTTCTAACTGAAATTCTCCCACTTTTGCTTCTTTAAAATACCGAATTCCTTTGCCAATCATTACTTTTCGTTTGGTAGCTTTCGAGCCATATTCATTGCTCCATTCACCCATTGTTTTCCCCAAATAATATCCGTCCCAAAAACCTCTGTTATAAACTGTGGCTAATTGATTTCTCCACTCCATTATTTTTTCAGTAGTAAATGAATTATCGTAACATGAATCAATGGCTTCGCGGTAACATTTAGTAACAGTTGAAACATAATCAGCGCTTCTTCCTCTTCCTTCTATTTTTAAAACCGAAACGCCCGATTGAATAATTTGATCCATAAAATCGATTGTACATAAATCCTTAGCCGACATGATGTATTCGTTGTCAATTTCTAATTCTACACCATCTTCTTTATCAATTACCACATAACTTTTGCGGCAGTTTTGAATACACGCGCCTCTATTTGCCGATGCATAATTAGAGTGTAAACTTAAGTAACATTTACCCGAAACAGCCATGCACAATGCGCCATGACCAAATATTTCAATTTTCACTAATTCACCAGAAGGTCCAGTAATAGCACGTCTTTTTATTTCATTGGTAATTTCACCCACTTGGGTTAAACTAAGTTCACGTGCTAAAACCATTACATCGGAATAAACTGAAAAAAACTCAACTGTGTCAATATTTGTAATGTTTGATTGAGTAGAAATATGAACATTCATTTGAACTTTTTTAGCATAGTTCAAAACCGACAAATCTGTTGCTATGATTGCGCTAATGCCATTTGCTTTAGCAGCATCTACAATTCGTTTCATTAATGAAATATCATGGTCAAAAACAACGGTATTTAAAGTTAAGTACGATTTGATATTGTTTTCTTTACAAATTTTCGAAATCTTGCCTAAATCTTCAATGGTAAAATTAATATTTGAACGTGCACGCATATTCAATTGTTCTATACCAAAATACACTGAATTACATCCGGCATGAATGGCCGCCATTAACGATTCGTAAGAACCTGCTGGAGATAAAAGTTCTATATTATTGTTCATTTTTTTGTTTTAAAATTTCTTCTTGAATGAGTAATGATTGTTGATGGATTAATTCAAAAATTTGAGTTGTAATATTATCATTCAAAATTGTTGTTTCGACTGTTTTACTCCTAATTAATTGTGCTTTTTGCCAATAATCGGTTTGATAAATTTCAATATTGTTCTTGAATTTAAAAACACCAATTTCTTTAGCTATCAAAGCTCTTTGGTTCAATAAATCAATGATTTTCTTGTCTATATGTAAAAGTTGGTTTCTGTACTCTTCTAATTTATTATCAAATTCGTTCATGGTATTGATTTGAAGGTTTTAAAACATTTGGTTTGTTTTATTTAGTACTTAAATGAAAACTAATCTCAAAGTTTACAATGTTAAACTATTACAATATTTTAAACAATATTTCTATACTAAAATTTTATCAAAGCATTTACAAAACATGCAACTTCAAGTTACGGAAAATAGAATTTAGCAAAATTATTAAGTGAATTCAGCATGCTTTTTATAAAATAAAAAATATCAAATACTTTAAAAAAGTGCTATGTTATGTTATTGTTAAACATTGAAATATTATGATTAAACTTTGAAAAAAAAAGAGATTCGGTCAAAAAATTTTGTGCCAAAAATCTTGATTTTGACGGAATATTTCCCTGATAAGCGGAAAATAATAATTTTTAATTGCTTAAAAATCATTGCTTTTTAAAAAATCTAATTATTTTTATAGCTTTTATGCTTTAAGTTTTACAATTTGAATCTTGATAATTTAAAAAAATATGAAGAGAAAATTGTTAAGTTTTTTGTTAGCATGGATGGTATCCGTGCTAACAGTTTGGTCACAAAATAGGACTGTAACAGGCCTAGTGACTGACGGTAGTGCTCCAATTGTTGGCGCTACAGTGGCCGTAAAAGGATCTACAACGGGAACTACCACCGATGAAAATGGTAATTTCAGCTTGTCAATTCCAATTACTGGTGCTACTTTAAGATTCCGCTATTTGGGAATGACAACTAAAGAAGTTGTTTTTGACCAAAATTCACCTACTACAGGTTTAAACATTGTTCTAGTAAAAGATCCATTAATGCTTGACGAAGTAAGGGTAACCGCGATTGGTGAACAAAAAAGTTTGCGTAAAATTGGTTATTCTACATCGCAAGTGGAAGGAAAAGCAGTTGCTGGTTCTGGTGAGTCTGGAGTAATTCAAGGGCTTTCAGGAAAAGTTTCTAATGTAGCAATTACAAAAAACAATGGAGATCCAGGGTCTGGTGGATTTATTCAAATTAGAGGACAAAGTACTATCAAAGGAAACTTACAACCATTAATTGTAATTGATGGTGTACCAATGAGTAATTCAAGTTTAGCTTCAAGTGCAGTTCAAGGTACATCGCAAGAAGGTATTGATGGAGTAGCACAACAATCACGTTTAAATGATATAAATCCAGAAGATATTGGATCGGTTGAAGTACTTAAAGGTGCTGCTGCTGCCGCTGTTTGGGGTACAAGAGCATCAAACGGTGTTATTATTGTAACTACAAAAAAAGGTCAAAAATCAAGCAAAAAAAATAATTTAAGTGTTGAAGTAAGCTCTTCGTTAGCACTTGATTTTGTGAATAGAGAATTTACAAAACAAAGTAAATATGGACAAGGTTCAGGTGGAAAATGGGTTGCAAATGCTGGTGGTAGTTTTGGCGACAAAATTGCAAACCGTTCGGGTGCTGATTCATTAAATATGGCTGGTGCAAAATTTGTAGCTGAAGATGGTACCGTTTACAATACCATTTTAAAGAAAGGCGATAACAAAGTGTATAACACTGCAAATAGAGATCAAGTATTTAGAACAGGTATTACTTTTAATAACAGTATTTCTATTTCATCTGGTAATGAAAAAAGTGCTGTTTATTTCAATTTATCTGATTGGAATCAACAAGGTGTTTTAAATGGTCTGTCTGATTATAGAAGAACAACCGGAAGATTAAATTATTCGTATAATATGAGCGAAAAGTTGAAATTTTCGTTGAATACATTTTTGTCAAAAGTGTTTTCAAACAGAATTCAACAAGGTTCGAATGTTGATGGATTATACTTAGGCTATTTAAGAACTGCACCTGATTTTGATAATACAGATTATGCTGGAACTTATTACAGTGCTGCTGGTGTACCTGTTTTTAATTCTCAAAGAGGTTACAGAAGATATTTAGGTAACAGTGCTCCAACTTATAATAATCCAGGCTGGACGTTAAACAAACAAACCAATACGAGTGATGTAACACATATTATATTAACACCAGAAATTACTTACGAATGGATGAAAAAATCAATTTTAACAGTTAGAACTGGTTACGATATTTCGAACGATAGACGTCTTACTTATTTTCCATTTAATTCAGCAGGAAGTTATGCCAATGGTGGTTTTACTGATGAATTTTACAAGCAAAGTGAATTAAGTTTCCATGCTTATAATAGAAATGCTTTTGAAGTAAATAAGGATTTAAATATTAACACTACAGTAGGATTTTTATATACTGACAGAAGTATGTTTAATCTTGGAGGTTCTGCTTCTCAGTTTATTTTAAATAATCAAGATAGAAATGCATTTATAAATTCTACAACTGTAAATCAGTTTCCATTTAATAAAATTGAAAACTTAGAAAATAACCGTGTTTATGCTATTTTTGATTTTGATTTTAAAGAAAAAATATTTTTGCAATTAACAGCTGCATCTGAAGCTGCAAGTACTTTTAAAGGAAGATTTTTTTATCCAAGTGCTTCAATGGCTTATGAATTTACTAAAGATGTGCTTAAAAACAACAAAGTACTAAGTTATGGTAAATTAAGAGGTTCGGCTGGTAGAGTTGGTGTGGAACCACCAGCTTATATTTGGAGTACTAATTATGTAAACTCATCATCAACATCTGGTTGGGGAGAATCTTTAGATGGTGCGCAATTTGGTGGTTCTATTTATAGAAGTAACATTCAAGGAAACCCAAATATTACTCCTGAACAAAAAGTAGAATATGAAATTGGAACTGATTTAAAATTCCTAAAAAACAGGTTCTCAATAACTGCAACTTACTATACCAACACTACTACTGGAGCTATTTTTGCGGTTGACGTGCCTGCATCTACTGGTTTTACTAGTAAATGGGACAATGCAGCAACTATTTCAAATAAAGGTTTTGAGGCTGAAATAAATATTAAAGTAATTGATAAAACTAAACTTACAGTTGGTGTTTATGGAAATATTGGAATAAACAGAAATATGGTTGACGACATTAGTGGTGTTAAATCAATTTTCCTTTCTGGTTTTACAGGCACTTCATCAAGAGCTGTTGCTGGTCAGCCTTTAGGAGTATTTTGGGGCGGAAAATGGGATAGAGATGCAGGTGGAAATATGATATTAGATGCTAATGGTTTTCCAACTGCTGCAGTAGCAGAAGGTGTTATTGGCGATCCAAATGCTAAATACCGCGCTGGTTTAGGTTCTACTATTTCTTGGAAAGGTTTCGATGTAAATATATTGTTTGAAACTTCACAAGGAAATCAAATGTGGGCTGGTACAAATGCTGTATTAAACAACTTTGGAATTACTGAAGAAACAGCAAATGAAGTAACTGTTAATGCTACTCAAGCTGGAACAATTAAAAACTACAACGGTCAAACTATTAGTACCTTAGCTAATGCTACTTTAAACGGTGACGGTTCATATACTGTAAGAGGAAATTTAAAAAACTTTGGTAACGGTGATGTATTACTTGACCAAAGTTGGTACACTGGTTTAGGTGGAGGTTTTGGTTCTGTTTCTGAACATTTTATTAGAGATGCTTCTTGGTTTAGATTCCGTGAGTTGAGCATTCATTATAAAATCCCTACTAAAATAGTTCAAAAAGTTAAAATTCCTGGCGCTAGTGTTGGCTTTACAGGTAGAAATTTAGTTTTATGGACAGACATTGATGGCGTAGATCCTGAATTAAATTTAACTGGTGCTACTAATGGTAGAGGATTGGATTATTTTACAAACCCTGCTACTAAATCATTCATTTTCAGTTTAAAATTAAATTTCTAAAATCACATATATGAAAAAGATAGTTAAATATATAATACTTGGGATGCTTGTAGCTCCCGTTTTTACTATATCATCGTGCAAAAAAGACATCAATGATATAAATAAAATAAACCCAAATCAGTTCAGTGATTCTGATCCTAAACTAATGATTACTGGCGCTCAACTGGCCAATGTAATGATTAACGAAGGCGAAGCTGCTAGATTAGCTTGCATATTCTCAGGTCAATTAACTGGTTTCGATCGTCAGTTTGTTTCTTATGGAAAATATAACATGACTGCTGGCGATTTTGATTCTCCTTGGTCCACTTTATATGCCGATGGAATTGGTCAGTGTAGGTTAATTAGAGGCAAAGCAATTACTTCAAACGATAAAGTTTTAGAAGGTGTTGCCATGATTACTGAAGCCAATTTATTGCTTACGGCTTCTGCACTTTGGGGCAATATTCCTAACACGCAAGCATGTGATGAGAACATTAAAGCTCCTGGTTTCGATAAAATGTCGGATATTTATAATTACTGCATTGCTTTGTTAGATTCATCGGTTTCAAGAGTTGGAACTTCGTCTAATTATAAAGCTGCTTATGCTGGTACTTTTACTTGGAAAGAAGTTGCAAATTCTTTGAAAGCAAGAGCACTTTTACATAAAAAAGATTATGCAGGTGCAATTGTAGCAGCTACTGCTGGTATTAGTTTAGGTAAAGACTTTTATGCTAACCACGAAACGGCTTCACCTGGTGCTTGGAATTTATATTACGATTTCTTAGATTGGAACAGATCGGGTTATATTAGCTGCGAAGGTTCTCACATGTTTGCTTTATTAGATAGCGCATCTACTAAAAACAAAAGAAATGCTAAAACCGATGAAACGGCTCGTTTCGATTATTATTTTTTATTAGATAATTATACTGCAGTTGATCCCAATATGGTTGGTGGCGTTTTTGATGCAGTTGCCAATTTCCCTTTGGCAAGTTATAACGAAAATCAACTAATATTGGCTGAATGTTATGCTAGAACAAGCAATGATGTAAAGGCTTTAGAGCATTTAAATTTGGTTCGTGCTGCTCATGATGCTCAGTTTGGGCCAGGTTTGTATTCAGATTATGTTAGTACTGACGCTCAAGTAAGCGATAATGCTAAACTTTTAAAAGAAATTCTTACCGAAAAATACGTTTCTTTATTTGGTCAAGTTGAATCATACAATGATGTAAGAAGAACTAAAAATTTAATTGGTGTTCCAATAAATAATGGAACTAAATTACCAGGAAGATTTTTATATCCTCAATCTGAAATAAACTCAAATCCAAGTACACCAACTGGTGGAACTTTGTTTGATAATGTTGAGTTATTCAACTAAAAGTAAAATGTTTAACCATAAAAAAAACCGATTCAATTTGAATCGGTTTTTTTTATGGTTTGGTATTACATCAAAGTAGTATAAACTTTTACCACATCGTCATCTTCTTCTATCATGTCTAATAAAACATTGAATTCAGCTTCTTGCTCTTCGGTTAACTCTACTGGAGTAGTTGGTATGCGTTGCAATTCGGCATTTATAATTTCAATTTTTTTCTCTTCTAAAGCATGTTGCATTTTACCAAAATCAGTAAAAGCCACTGCTAAAACCAAATGCCCTTCACCATCATCTTCTACTTCCTCCAAACCGGCATCTATCATGTCTAATTCAAATTCTTCAATATCAATTCCAGTATTTTTTATTCTAAAAATTCCTTTGCGTTCAAACAAAAAATCTAATGAACCACTTACCATTAATTGTCCACCTTTTTTATTAAAATACATGCGTAAATTAGCCACAGTTCTGGTAGGATTATCGGT
>JBMOGB010000124.1:0-10979 GCA_049318585.1 Bacteroidia bacterium
TAACTTTCGTTCCAAGCATAATCGTTAATGGTAGCAGTATAAGCACGGTCAAAATTGATACCTACTAACTCGCCATAAGCATTTAAAACTGGGCTTCCACTATTGCCTCCTGTGGTATCTAAATTATATAAAAAGTTTACAGGCAAATCGCCCAAACTTGGCTTCATTAAGTCGCCAAAATCTTTAGCAGCATACAATTCTTTTATTAATGGCATCAATTCATAATCTACGCCATCTTCTTTTTCAACCACACCACGTAAAGTAGTAAATGGTGCATGGTATTCAGCATCGTTTGGCGAATAACCTTTTACATAACCATAAGTAAAACGCAAAGTAGCATTAGCATCGGGCACAAAACTTTTGTTTTGGAGCACCGATTTTGCATCTACATATTTTGCCATCAAAGCGTTTAATTCTGCTTCACGTTTTTGATCTTCTTTATCAAAAAAATTCATTTCCAAATTTAATTTAGCAGCCAAATCAAGCAAAGGATCTTGCAAAGCAAAAAGCTTTTCAATGTCTTCGTTGGCTAATTTTTCAATCATTTTGGTATCTTTAAAAATGGTTTTGCTGTAAAGCTCATCTGCATTTAAGTTTTTGGTAAAAGCTTCTACTTGGTTGTTTTTATTAAATGTGCCAGCATCTTCTTGCATTTTTTTAAATGCTGCAATTTCAAAAGGTTCATCATATTTGCTAAATGCAGTTGCTAAAACTTGTTTTAAACGCAATCCTTGTTTTAGTTTAAAATCAGTTCTTTCAGCATCTGATTTCAAAAGAGCATAAGCATTTTTATAATTATCAATAGCGCCAGCCATTGATAACATGGGTGCTACATTATAAATTTGATCGTACCATAAATTACGTGGAGCAAATTTTAAAATATCATCATACAGTTCATTTATTCTTGGAATTACATTGCTATAAGTGGCTTTTAAAGTTTCATCTTTTGCTAAAAAATCTTGTAATAAAGCTTCGTCATTGTATTTTTTATTGGTTAATCCTGTTCTTCTAAAACCTTGTAATTTACCTTTAAAATTCTTGGTTGTATTGGCTAATTGTTTAATTCTAGAAGCATATTTTATAGCCAAAGTTTGATTGCCTTTACTTAACTTTTCCATTTCTTCAATTTGCCAATCGTATATATTACTAATGTATTGTAACATGTATTTTTCGTGGTATTTATAAAATGCTGCAGGCTGGTGGCGATATGTTCTTCCAGGATAACCCAACACAAAAACAAAATCATTTTCGTTTACCCCTTTTTGGTTAATTACTAAATGTTTTGCAGGTTTGTAAGGCACATTTTTAAGTGAATATTCTGCTGCACTTCCATCGGGCGAAACGTATGCTCTTAAAAAAGCAAAATCGCCACTATGTCTAGGCCAAACCCAATTGTCTTTTTCGCCACCATACTCGCCAATACTGCGGGCTGGCACATAAACCAAACGCACATCTTTTAATAATTTATAACGGAAAAGTACATAAGTTCTTCCAGTAAACATTTCCGAAATTTCACAACTTAAAGTAGGATTTGCTTTGCTTTCAGTTTCAGTAATTGTTTTTAAATTAGTAGCAATTATTTTCAATCTTTCGGCAGCATCGCTAATGGTTTGTGTACCTTGCAATACTTTTACCGAAACGTCTACATAGCTTGCAGCAATTTTGCAAACCAACCCTTTTGCAGGTGCTTCTTGCTCATGTGTTCTGGCTAAATACCCTTTGCTTATATAATCGTTAACAGTATCGCTAATGGCTGCTACAAAACTAAATGCACAATGATGATTAGTTACAATCAATCCATCGTTACTAACAAAACTTCCAGTGCAACCACCAACTCTTACAATGGCATCTACAATGCTAACTCCATTGGGATTATATAAATCAATTGGTTTTATTTTCAAACCAACTTTTTTCAAATTGATGTTTTTAAGTTCCGATAATGGGAACATACCTTCATCCATTTTATGGCTTTGAAACAAGCCAAATGTAATAAATGTTAGCGTAAATAATATGTATTTTTTCATTTTGTATTTTAAATATTTTCGCAATATAAATAACATAGAAAACATTTTTTTGAAAGTAATTTTTTTTAATTCAAAAGTGTACTTTAAAGTAAACAATACGATTGTAAGATTTATATTCCACTTTATAATGAGTAAAATCAATTTTTTGGGAAATCATTTTTTATCAACTCAAAATAAGCATGTTATAAAATTTATTTTCTTAAAAAAATAAGATAATAATAAGTTTACACAGAGTTGTATTTTAAAGTACTACATTTACAAGTAATTAATATAACAAAAACATGAAAAAAACATTTACTAAACTATGCTTTAGTTTTTCAAAAATCTTTCTAGTTTTACTGTTGTTTGCTGGTTCTTTTAATAGTGCTAACTCACAAGTGGTAAACACTTACTCTTATTCCCAAACAACGGGAACTTACACTCTTATAACAACAGGCACAGTGCTTGGTGTTGCTGCAAATGATGACACTAGTTTTCCTGCAAATCCTATTGGATTTAGTTTTACTTATGGTGGAGCTACTTACACAACTTTTAGTGTAAATTCAAATGGCTTTTTGGCTTTAGGCTCTACTGTTGGCTCTTCTTATTCTGTAATTAGTACAGGTGGTAATAATATTGTATCGGCTTTAAATGCCGATTTACAAGGATTACCAACTGTAGGTCAAATGCGTTTTGATACCATTGGAAGTTCACCTAACAGAACTTTAGTTATGCAATGGAAAAATTATGCAATGTATAACTCTTCATCTAATAGCTTAGATTCTTTTGATTTCCAAATTAGATTGAACGAAACATCAAATACAGTAGAAATAATGTATGGTCGTTTTGTAAAAGCATCGGGTGGCAGCACAGTTCAAGTAGGAGTAAAAGGTTCATCAAATACAATTTATTTGAATAGAACTAGCACTACAAGCTGGACAACTTCAACAGCAGGAACAGCTAACTCTAGCACCTTATCACTTTCAAATACGGTTTTACCAACTAATGGTTTAACATTTACCTACACACCACCAACTCCAGCAGCACCTACAGTATTTACTGGAACTAAAACAAATATTACTACTAATACTGTTACATTAGCTGGTTCAATTGCAATTAACCAATATCCTGTTATTACTACAAGTGGAATAGTTGTAGGTACATCTGCTAATCCAACAATTGGTAGTTTTGGAGTTATTGATTCAACAACAAATCCTGTCGTTACAACTGGTTCATTTACTAAAAATATTGCAGGTTTATCAAACTCTACTTTATATTATTACAGAACTTATGCTATAAATAGTGTAGGAACTACTTATGGTGCAGATAGTACATTTACTACCAATTCATCGGCAGTTATACCAACAGTTAATAAATTACCATTAACAAATTTACAAGCTACTTCAGTAGCTTTAAACGCCAATATTTCCAGTGATGGTGGTTCAACAGTAACAGCTAGTGGTTTTGTTTATTCAACCATTACAAATCCATTTTTATTTGGAACAAGTGTAATAGATTCTACAACTTCTCCAGCAGTTTTATTAGGAAACTTTACAGTAAATCCTGCAGGATTAGTTCATTCTACAAAATATTATTATAAAGCTTATGCAACCAATGGAGTTGGTACTGCATATAGTATTCAAGATAGTTTTACTACAGATCCAATTGTATCTGCTATGCCTTATTTCCAAAATTTCGATTCGTTAACAAATTCAGGATTTAAAAGTAATATAGTTTCAGGCGCTACAAACGATTGGGTAGTTGGAACTCCATCAAAAACAAATATAAGTGCAGCATTTACATCACCAAATGCTTGGGTTACTAAAACTAGTGGCAATTACACTAACATTTCGCCCAATAACGCAGCTGTTTCATCTCCTCAATTTGACTTTACAACACATTTAGGAGATCCAGTTTTACGTTTCCAACAAAAATTCAGGTTAAGTCCTTTTGGAGCTGGTTATGATGCAGCTACTATTGAAATTTCAATAAACGGAGGAACTTGGACTAAGTTAGATAATAACTTTGGTACTGGTACAAACTTTAACTCAGCAAACGGAAGTATAGCTTGGTATAATGGCCCAAATTGGATTTCATCTGGTGGTATTTTTACTGGTTATAGTTCTGCTTATTCTTCGCAAGTAAATGGATGGATTCAAACAACTACACGTTTAACTGGAGCTGCTGGACAATCAAATGTGAAATTTAGATTCCGCTTTGATGGAAATCCTTATGGTGGTACTGATGAAGGTTGGGCTTTTGATAACTTAGAAGTTTTTCGTGCAACTGCACCAGTAGTTGTTACTGGTTCTAAAACAAATGTTACAACTGCATCTGCTGATTTATTAGGTTCAATTACTAGCAATGGTAACTCAACAATTACTAAAAGTGGAATTGTTTATAGTTTAGCTTCATTGCCTACATTAGGCGGTTTTGGTGTAGTTGATTCTACAACAAATCCTTTAATTGTTATAGGAAATTATATAAGAAACATTTCTGGTTTATCACTTTCAACTACATACCATTACAGAGCTTACGCTATAAATAGTGTAGATACTTCTTACGGTGCCGATAGTACAATTACAACAAATGCTACTGCAGTTATTCCTTCAGTTTTAAGAATTGCCGCAAGTAATATTACTGCATTATCAGCTACTTTTGGAGGTAATATTACTTCTGATGGTGGAAGTACTGTTACTGCAAGTGGTATTGTTTATGCAACAACTACTAATCCATTATTATTTGGAACGGGTGTTACCGATTCAACTACCAATCCTTTGGTTACCATGGGAACATATTCATTTACAACTTCAGGTTTAACCCATTCAACAAAGTATTATTTCAAAGCTTATGCAACAAACAGTGTAGGAACAGCTTATAGTAGTTTAGATAGTTTTACTACTGCTCCTGTTGTTTCTGTTTTACCTTATTTGCAAAATTTTGATAGCTTAGGCACAACAGGATGGAGTTCAATTGCTACTGGTGGTTTAAATGAATGGGTGCTTGGAACACCTGCAAAAACACAGTTAAGTGGTTCATATAGTTCGCCAAAATGTTGGTTTACTTCTACTGCTTCTAATTATTCCGATAATCATAACGGTGCTCTTGTTTCTCCTCAATTTGATTTTACAAGTTACACCGCAAATCCAATTCTTAAGTTCAGACATAATTTTGCTACTGAAGTAGGTTGGGATGCAAGTGTTTTAGAAATATCAATTAATGGTGGTACTTGGACAAAACTTGACAATACATTAGGAACTGGTTCTAACTTTAATACTACAAATAGCTTAAGTTGGTACAATAGCAGCAGTACTGCTGGTCCTATAACTCCTAGCAAATGGTCAGATAATAGTAGTTTGTTTTCGAGCAATGTTTCTAATTGGATTCAAAGCCAAACTGTTTTAACTGGTGCTGCCGGACAATCAAATGTGAAGTTTAGAATTCGTTTTGGTTCTGATGGAAGTGGAACAGATGAAGGCGTAGCTGTTGATAATATTGAAGTTGTAGCTCCTACAGCTCCAATAGTATTTACTGGAACAAAAACAAATGTTACAACTAGCTCTGCCGATTTAACTGGAACAATTACTAGCAACGGAAATTCAACTATTACTAAAAGTGGTATTGTTTATAGTACAACTTCTGCACCGGTACTTGGAGCTTTTGGAGTAGTTGATTCAACTACAAATCCATTAGTTATTATTGGTTCATTTACAAAAAGTACAACAGGTTTATCTATTTCTACTTTGTATCATTACAGAGCTTACGCAATCAATGCAGTTGATACTTCTTATGGTGCTGATAGTACATTTACAACTAACTCAACTGCAGTAATTCCTACTGTTTTAAGAATAGCAGCTACCAATTTAACTACTACAACTGCTACAGTTGGTGGTAACATTACCTCTGATGGTGGAAGTACAGTAACTGCAAGTGGAATTGTTTATAATACTACTATTACTCCTTTAACAGTTTCAAGTAGTGCTATTGATTCAGCTACAAGTCCAGTAGTTACTTTAGGAACTTATTCTATTAGTCCTGCTGGTTTAACTCATTCAACCAAGTATTATTTTAAAGCATATGCTACAAATGGTGTTGGTACTGGTTATAGTGTATTAGATAGTTTTACTACTAATCCAATTGTTAGTACTTTACCATATACTCAAAACTTTGAAGCAGGTGCTGGAGGATGGAGTTCTATGCTTTCATCTACAAGTACAAGTGTAAACTGGATTGTTGGTATTCCTTCAGCAAATAATTGGGTTTTAGGAACACCTGCTAAAACATATTTAAGCGGTGCACATAGTGGAATCAAAGCTTGGGCTACTAAATTAACTGGAACCTACGATATTGATCACGATGCTTCAATTGTTTCTCCTCAGTTCGATTTTACTTCTTATACTTCTGACCCTATTGTTCGTTTTAGCCATAAGTTTAAAGCTGAAACTGATTGGGATGGTTTAATTGTTGAAATTTCAATCAATGGTGGTTTCTGGAATCGTTTAGACAGTGTTGTTGGTACTGGAGCAAACTTTAATACTTTAAACAGTTATTCTTGGTATAACGATAATGTAAACTATGTTTCAAGTGGTGGTGCAATTGCTCCTCCTTATTACTCTTCAGATATGGGCTCTGGTTCTGTTTTTGGTAGTCAAGTAAGTGGTTGGATAGAAAGTGCGTTCCGTTTAACTGGTGCTGCTAGTCAATCAAATGTTCGTGTTCGTTTCCGCTTTATTGCCGATACTTATGTTGTAGATGAAGGTTGGGCTATTGATGATATTGAAGTAGTAAATATTGCTACTCCAACTACAGCTGCTTCTTCTGTTACGCTTTCATCGGTTACAAATACTACAGCTGCTGTAACTTGTACTGTAGGTAACGGACAAAGACGTTTAGTTGTTGCTCGTTTAACTTCTGGTTCTGCAGTTGCTCCTACTAATAACAAATTGTATAATGCTAGCGCAGTTTATTCATTAGGTGATACTACTGGTGCTGGTAACTTTGTAGTTTATAATGGAACAGGAAATACTGTTGCGGTTTCTGGTTTAACTATGTTAACCAACTACACTTTCGATGTGTATGAATTCAATGGTAAATACATGCACAATGCTTTTGCATCGGCAGCTACTAATAACACAACAACTTTACCAGTAAAATTAACTTATTTTGAAGCTAAAAAAGCTAACGAAAATGTTAAATTGGTTTGGATTACTGCAAGCGAAATTAACAACAAAGGTTTTGAAGTTCAACGCTCGATTAACGGTAAAACTTTTGAAACCATTGCTTTTGTTAAAGGTGAAGGAAATTCAAATAATAACGTAATGTATAGTTCTATTGATGAAAATGCTTTTGCTAAAAATCAAGTTCAAAAACTATTCTATCGTTTAAATCAAATAGATTTTAATGGTAAATCTACTTTATCGCAGGTAAAAGAAGTTTCAATTAACGATGCTGTTAGTGATGATATTAGGGTTTATCCTAATCCATTTACTAATGAGTTAAATATTGAAACTTTGAATACGGAAAATGTAATTAGTACTGTTCAAATAATAGACATTAGTGGTAGAGTATTAATGAACCAAACCGATGCTGTTACTAAAGGCTTAAGTACAATTAAATTAAGCAATACAAGCGGTTTGGCTGCTGGTATTTATTTTGTAAAAGTGAGTAGCAATGGTGTTGTAAAAACAATGAAAATTGTAAAACAATAAGTATTATTCTATTATATGAAAAAAGAGGCTGTCTCAAAAGGACAGCCTCTTTTCGTTTTGTCACATTGAGCGAATACCAATTGCATATGAGTCAAGTTAATTTATGATTTTTTCTTGTAAACAGTTATAAACATTAAAGTTCCGTAGGAACGAAATATTTTGCGACAATGGGTTTTAACCCGTTGAAAAAAATGAACATAACCTAATTATACGAAAATCCATACATTTAACCCCGAATTTCATTCGGGCCAATTAATTTTAAACTATTCCAATATCTATCGGGATGGAGTTTCTCTTTTTTTGCTTCTTAAGTTGACGCTTATGTGATAGCTATCGGAAGAGTAATGCTCGAGCGGTACTTCTGTATGACCAAACTTAACGTTATTTCATATTGACTTTTTGGTGTAATAGACAAAAAGTAGGCTGTTTTTCACAACAAATTCTCAAGTGGACAAAAAGTAGGCTGTTTATTTTCATAGCATATAGCATATTTAAAACTTAATGTTCAACTTTGCTTTATCAGGTAAAACGGAGATAAGCTCTGCTGGAGAGCAACTTGTTTAGGGATAATTTGATGCTCGACAAAAATGTAAATCAATGGGAGTTTTAAGATAGGAAACATTATTAAACATTGAGTTCCAGAGGAACGACCTTACGGTAAAAAACAAATGAAATCACCTTCACAAAAACCCCAAAATATTTGCAAAATGCCAAGCCTTAGGCTTGGCATTTTGCAAATATTTTGGGGTTTTTATTATATTTTTTTATCCCAAAAACCATCAGTTTCACTGGTGGCTACCGTATGGTCGTTCCTCTGGAACTTTGATTTTTAAAATCCTTTAGTTGACGCCCTTCCAATAGCTATCGGAAGAGTACTGCTTGAGCGGTACTTCTGTATGACCAAACTTAACGTTATTTCATATTGACTTTTTGAAAAAAAATTAGCCCTCGAACTGATGAGCACAATAATGCATTTGAAAATGCCTCTTTTTTATTGCAAATATTTTTTAAAAACCATTCAAGTTTACTTCAATATTCCCATCGGTAATAATATTTATTCTAATAGAATTTGGTGTAACAAATATTTCACCTGGCTCTAAGTTTTTAACAAAACCTTTTATATCTACTGTTTCAATCATTTTTTTATTAATAGCATCGTTAGCGCTTAGTCTGGCTTGGTTTAATTGGTCAGCTATTGAATACACCAATTGCTTTTCAATGGTTTGCTTAAACACTACAGAATTCAATAACCACGAACCAGCTTTTAACAATATATCACGGGTTTTTATTTCAAAATCAAATTGTTTTATTTCAATGGTTTTGTTTTTTGCATTATAAATTGGAACTCCAGTAGCATAAACAACTCCTTTTATATTTTTACCAATAATACCTTTCCTTACTTTACCATCAATGTCTAATGCTATCATTACTTTGTTTCCATAATTAAATGCTTTTGCATCATTAATTTTCATTTTGTAATCATAGCTTTCTAGCTCAATTGGTTTGCCAGCAAATTGCTTTGTCAAACTTTCATTAATTTGATCAAAACTTACTGAAGCTCCTAAATTTAATTTTATATTTTCCTCAAAATTATTTACCTGACGCAAAGGTGGCAATTGCTTAGCAAACGAATCGTTCACAGGTTTAAATCCTGAAACCAATTCAACAACACTCGACAAACCAAGCTTAATTTGCATTTGAGTTTTGGTGTAAGTAATAGGCGTTATAAATACATTTTTTGGATTTACCATTAGCCAAGCTTTGTTGGTAGAATCTAATAAAATTGGGTCGGCAAGAGTGAGCCAAGCATCAGATATTTGTTTTTTTAAATTCAAAGATTTTGGAACTTCTGTATCAATTTTCTTTGCCATTTTATTAACTAAGTTTTGAATCAATGAACCAAATATTTGAGGCAAATCAAGCTTTGTAATTCCTAAATCTATAACAGGTAAATCGTCCCAAGTAATTTTACCTTTACTATTTAATATTAAGTTCCAATCGCGGTCAATAGCTGGATTTGTAGTAAAATTAATGGTTAAATTTATTCCTTTATTTATTTGTTGTGAACTACCAAAAAAGCTTAACAAATAATTGAAATCAATATGCAAAGGCGCTGTCATACTTAAACCATTGTTTTCGGTCGAAACCAAAAAATCACCTCTTTTTAACACATTTAGCTTTAAATTATCGCCACCATTGTCCTCAAAACTTGAATCTTTGTATAACTGAGTAGTGAACTTTTTATTGATTGATTTACTTAATCCTTCTGTACTAATATTTATTGGCAAACCAATAATAGAAGTTGGTTTTGGTGGCTGTACGCCAATAAAACTTTTGGGTTTAGGAGGTTCTATTTTAGCAGTTTTACACGACCAAATAAATACAGCAAATAAGCTTATTGTAATGGCAATTGATGTTTTTTTGAGTTTCATGTTTTATAAATTTCCACTACAAAATAACAAATATTTTTGTATCATTTGCGAAATATAATTATAGTTCAATTTCTGAAAAAATAGAGTACTCAATAAAATATAAACTTATGGGTTAAATTTACAAATTCCATAGAAACAAAACATTTAGTGCTTTTCGTTATATTCGTTAATTCAATTTACTATCAGTTTCACTAATGGCTTTTCATTTTAAACTTTTTCAATAGCAATAGGGACAGCGTTTCTTTCAATTTGCAAATATGGTTTAATTATCTGGAGTAAATTTCTTAAGTAATTATAAACAATATTAGTATAAGTTAGTAATTAAATTTTTGGAACTTCTTTTTTCTTCTTTTCCTTAATTACCAGCAGTTTTGGGTCAATTCCTTTTCTGGTTATGTAAACAAACGTGTTTTCTAAACGTACTCGCGCCCAAGGTGTTTTGCGCAAAAAAGTTAAACTCGATTTGATGGAAGGATTGCTTTTAAAACAGTTAATTGGAATTTGGTCATACAGTTTTTCCCAACCATAATAACCGTGCAAATAAGTTAAAATAGTTTCTAAAGTATAGCCGTGCAGCGGATTGTTTTCTTGAGTATTTTCCATTTTGTTTTTTTTCAAAAATACTGTTTCTAGTACAAATATCTTATCATATAAATTTTTAACTACAGTACCTAATTAATAATATATTTGTTCAATATATGGAAATTCAATTTTTAGGTGCAGCCCAAACAGTTACTGGTAGCAAACATTTACTTACTACCATTGATGGTATAAATATTTTGTTAGATTGTGGTTTGTTTCAAGGCAAAGGAACGGGCGAAGGCGATGCTAATAGA
>JBMOGB010000125.1:0-10973 GCA_049318585.1 Bacteroidia bacterium
CTGCATTGGCATTCCGTTTATTAAAAACCCAATTGGAAGAGCAACAAGGAAAAGCTGAAGCTCAAAAACTTATTGTTGCCATAACCGACAAAGCTCGTGGCGCTTTACGTACTTTGGCAGTTCAGGAAGGATATAAAACATACGTAATTGAAGATAATATTGGTGGTCGCTACTCGGTTCTTTCTCCCGTAGGTTTACTTCCAATTGCTGTTGCTGGTTTTGACATTAGACAATTTGTTGGAGGTGCAGTAAAAATGGAAACA
The DNA here is from genome assembly GCA_049318585.1 of Bacteroidia bacterium. Lineage (GTDB taxonomy): Bacteria > Bacteroidota > Bacteroidia > UKL13-3 > UKL13-3 > JAAFJM01. The sequence continues at coordinate 264 of JBMOGB010000125.1, forward strand.
GTTTGTGGACTAGAAACCTCGTTTGAAGAAAATCCTGCTGCTCAATATGCTGCAGTTCGTAACGAACTTTATAAAAACGGAAAAAACATTGAAATTCTTGTAAACTTCCATCCTAAAATGCATTATATTGCTGAATGGTGGAAACAACTTTATGGCGAAAGCGAAGGTAAGGAAAATAAAGGAATTTTCCCAGCTGCAGTTGATTTTACTTCCGACTTACACTCTATGGGTCAATGGATTCAGGAAGGTGAACGTACAATATTTGAAACAGTTATTTCGGTAAAAGAAAGCAATTATACTAAAATTTTCCCTACTTCGGAGGATAATTTAGATGGTTTAAATTTCTTAGCCGGAAAACGTGTTGACGAAGTAAATAAGATGGCCGAATTAGGAACTATGATTGCACATATTGATGGTGGTGTTCCAAATTTAAAAATTGAATTACCTCGCCTAAACGAATATTATTTAGGTCAATTGCTTTATTTCTTCGAAAAAGCCTGTGGAATAAGTGGTTATGTATTGGGTGTAAATCCATTCGACCAACCAGGCGTTGAAGCATACAAGAAAAATATGTTTGCATTGCTCGAAAAACCGGGTTTTGAAGCTGAAACAAAAGCGATTAAAGCTAGAATTTAGGCTATTTACAAATTTACTTTTATAAGAAAAGCATCAATTCGAGGATTCGGGTTGATGCTTTTTTAATTCTTAAATAGCACATAATCAATAATCTATTACCCAATGTAAATCAACAGAATTGATTATATTTGTGTAAATAAATATAAGGATGAATGGTGGTATGATAGTAGTCCAATAAAAAAATTGACAAACAATTACTCAAATAAATCTGTATTTACATCTATTATCAAAAAAATATATCTATTTTTGCAATACTGAGTGTTTTGACTAAAAAAGACATACATTTCTCAATGATTTTTCTCGTCCGCTGTAGCGACAGCGGCATTACATATTATCAAAAGCGTTAGCTTTTATTCTCGTTCTTGAAACTTCGACACTTTCATCTTACAACGGAATAAGTTAGTAAACGCCTGCGCTTCGGCGTGGGCTTTAACTTATTAGTTGTAAAGGCAGTCGAAGGCCTCAAGAGCGTGATATAGTTAAATGTCCCACGCTTTTTTTATGACCGAAAATGAAGAAAAAGATGTTAGAAATGGGGATGAAAAAAATATATTTACATTATCAATCAGTTTAGGTTAATTGGTTGAAAATAATGTTTATATTTGCGGTGTAATAAAAATTCTACTGCACATAATTCGATTTATAGCGTGTGTACTCTAAATCATCGGATGTATAATCATATATACCTCGCAAAATCGTCGGATACGTCCAACATTAGAATAAAAAATGAGGGGGATATCCGATATGACGAGAGACGAGGTGAGTTTGATTTTATAATGTTAGAGCTAAATAAACAACAACTATAGCCAAAATAATGTAAAAACAATTTATTAAAAAAAACACTAAGATGGCAAACAAAATACTAAGCATAGTTTTGATTATGGTTCTAATAACATTGATAATGTTATCATTAATATGTTTGGTTATTTCATTAAACACAGCTTTTCAATGTCCTATTGAATTAACTAAGGATGGGTATGATACATTTTTAAAATTCTGTGTAAAATATTCACATTTATATGCATCAACGTTTTTAGCAATATCTGTTTATATTGCTACGATTTCTTTGATTAATAAGAAAGAAATAGATGAAGGAAAAACCTTGTTAGATATTAAGCTTTTGCTCGAAAACTACAATGATATTCACCTTAAATTTCGTGGTGAAACCGGAGAGTGGATTAGAAAAGTACCTGAAATTAAAGACAAAGCGAAAAGTATTGAGATTTGGGCAAGAATTGATGCATATCTAGGGACATTTGAACTATGTGGAATTTTAGTTGATAAAGGAACTATTTCATTGGCTAATTTTAATTCTCAATTTGGCTATAAGTTACGAAATATCTTAAGCGTAGAAAATGTAAGATCAAGAATTAATAATGAAAAAACTTCTTGGTCAGAGTTGATTAAATTAGCGACTAAAATGAATATTCCTATTGATTGAAATTTAATATTTTTCGTGTCATTTGATATTTTAAATATAGGTAATTTAAACTAAAATGCAGATAATCAAAAACAACCCATACAGACAACTTGGCTTGCTTGTGGGTGCAACAGCTCGAGAAGAAAATAATCACAAATCAAAAATCACCAGATATATAGACGCAGACCAAGAAATTCCTATTCAATTTACGCAATATGGATTTGAATGTTTTGGTAAAATTCAAAGAACCAGCCAATCGATAGCTACTGCCAGTGCAAATCTAACGCTTGCAGCTGACAGAATGAGTGCTGCAATGTTTTGGTTTTGGAATGGAAATCCTGATACCGATGAAGATGCATTCAACGCTTTGAAAGAAGGAAATATAGACACCGCATTTCAAATTTGGGACAAATTAATAACTGAAATTAAACAAGATGGCAAAAAAATATGGAGGCCAGTAACTGCAAAAAACTTATCAGCGTATCATAATTGTTTTGTAGTAAATATGCTTATGCATAATGGTTGGATACAATATGGTGTAGCGGTTAATTTGCGTTTTATTGAAAGTGATTTTTTTCATATATTCGCTATGTCAGTAACTGATGAAAGCTATAAAGCAAATAAAATTGAATTGCAATTATTGTTTTTAAATCAACTACTTTTTGTGCCCAACCCACAGCTAGACAAATTGTTTGATTTACTTAATAAACAAACATTTTCAGCAAAAGATGTATTTTTTAAAATACTTACACAAAAAATTGTGGAGCAAATTGAGCAAAAAATTGAAGTATCGAAAGCTAAAAGAAAAGAAAACAAAGTAAAAGCTAAAAAAGCAGGGCAAGACTTGTCTGAATTAACCACTAAAGATATTGCTAGATTAAAATCTAATTTAGGTTCTGACAATCCAAAATATAGCTCTGTAGCAGATAAGTTAGCCAACGAAATTCTCCAATGCAGTATCGACTTTTTTAATTTCTGCCATAAAAATGTCAATGAATCAAGCTACATTGAAGTTTCGATGAGTTTGGCTAAAACTGCAAAAGCAATTGCAGCAGGTAATCTTGCTAAACAAAGAATAGAAGACACTATCGTTACTCTTGAGGAAATAAAAAAAAACAATTTATGTTTTTACTGCAATAGAAATATTGCAAATGCCAATTCGTCTTATTTAACAAGTATTTATAAAGAAACGTATAGAAGCCCTTGGTACTTAAAAAGGAGAGAAGTGAGATTTGAGACAAGAGAAGTGACAACACCTCGCTGTGAACATTGCAAAAAAACTCACGAGAGTAGTAGTGAATGGCTCGTTGCACTACCAATTATTTTATTTACAATTATTGGGTTACTTCTGGGATTAAACACATGGGAAGAATGGTTTTTCATTTTGCTTGTTGGTGTGGTTATTGGTATCATAATAAGTTCAAAAGATCAATCTATTAAAGCTTCAAAAGCGAATATCAAAAAGAAATCCGCCTTTAGTGAATATGAACCAATTAGAAATTTATTAAATAATGGTTGGACTACAATTCAACCTACTGCTTGAAAAAACAAATCATTAAATATTATTTCAATGTATCTGCAAAAACCAATTATTTCTTTAATACTCCTGTTTGTTAGTCTAATCCTCGATTCGCAGACAATGTCCGACAGCATGGCAATAGGAGAATTGCAAGTGCATGTTAAGCATTTTCAAACAGAATTAAATATTCAGAAAACCGATTTCATAAAACGTATTTACTTTTCCAATTGTAAAATAGAAAGTTTGAAAATCGAAATTGCAAATCAGAATAAAACCATTGCAGTTCTAAGAGATAGTTTGGAAGTAAAAATATCAACAACAAATCAAATTGCCAATAAACGTATTAATATAGTTGAAGAATCTTTAAGCAAAAATTCGCTTTATGGAATTATAGCTGTATTATTGGCTTTTATTTTTGTTGTTCTAATCTATTTAGTTTTGAATAACAAACTAAGCAGAGACAAGACCGAACTTGCCGACAAAATAAGAAATACAAAATCTGAACTAGAAAAAGAAAGTGCAAACTTAGATAAACAACTTTTGGATATAATAGAAAAACAACTAAAAGTGGCAGATAAATTAAACCAACAAAGTTCAGATATTGAACATACATTCCATAAAAACAGTGCTAATGAGTTGATGCGAATTACAAATTATGCCAACACACTTGAGCCTAACAGTCCAGAATCTGTTGCCTTGTTAGGGTCATTGAGCAATTTGCGAAATTATTTCAAATTAAGCAAATATGAAATTACTGATTTTACAGGGCGTGACTATGATGAACGAATTCCTATGAATGTAAAGAAAACAATATACGATGAATTGCTACCATTAGGAAAAGAAATAATATCAAAGACGTTAAAACCTCAAATTAAATATAAAGGAGTGGTTATTCAAGATGCTGAAGTAATCACTAAATACAATAACTAAAAATACAATTATATGCCTACAAAAATTGATTTCGGAATTGATTTAGGTACAACCAATTCAGCCATAGCCAAAATGGAAAACGGTAAACCTATGATTGTTTCTACTGGAAGATCAGAAATTATTTCTTCCTGTGTTGCCATTCAAATAGGAGGTGGTATTTTAGTAGGTGATAGAGCTAAAACCATATACGCACAAGAAAGTGAGAGGGAAGTAAGAGAAGGGATCAAACCAAACTCATATATTGAGTTTAAGAGAGAAATGTCAAATCCATTTACCTACCCAAGTTCAAATTTAGGTAGAGATATATCTCCTGAAGAGCTCTCGGCAGAGGTTCTAAAGAAGCTCAAATCATTTGTTACTACAGAGAAATTGAATTCAATTGTGATAACTGTACCTGCTAAATTCAGTATGGCACAAAAGCAAGCGACAACTAATGCAGGCAAATTAGCTGGTTTTGAATTGGTGGTTCTATTGGAAGAACCTGTTGCCGCTTGTCTTGCCTTTAACATGGAGAAAATAAATAATAAAGGTACTTGGTTAGTATTTGATTTTGGAGGCGGGACCTTTGATGCTGCAATTGTAAAAAAGGATAATGATGGAATGATGAAAGTTATTGATACTGGAGGTGACATTGAGTTAGGAGGTAAAGATTTAGATTTTGCTATTGTAGACAATTTAATTTTACCTTATCTAAAAAAAACGTATGAATTGAATTCGTATTTTTTAGACGCTAAAAAGAAAGATTTTTTACGAACCATTATGAAGCGATTTGCTGAGGATGCCAAGTTAGAGCTTTCATTTCAACTGAGTACTGACTTACTTAAAACTTATCCAGGAGATATAAATTTACAAGATGATAATGGTAAAGATATTTGTTTAAGCATTGATTTTGACCAAAATATATTATATAAAATTTTAGAATCTAATCACCAAAGAGCAATTAACCTTGCATTAAAAGTACTTCAAAGAAATTATATTAGTAAAGAGAGTTTGGATGCCATCATTTTAGTTGGTGGTCCAACCTTATCACCTATATTCCAAAAAATGATTAAAGCACAAATTTCTGAAAGAATAGATACATCTATAAATCCGATGACTATTGTTGCAAAAGGAGCTGCCTTGTTTGCTTCTACCAAAGATGCACCCCCACCACATCCCGAAGGAGAAGAAATTGTTTTGGATGTAGACTATGAATCAGCAACTATTGAAGAAGATACTTTAATAAATATAAAGATAAATACGGAAAAAACAAAATCACAATTACCTGACAAAATTAAATACATTTTACAAAGAAAGGATGGAAGTTTTGTAACAGATTCTGAAGTTTTAACCAACAATACTGCTTTAATTGAATTACAATTAGTTAAAGGCGAAACAAATGTTTTCAATATTCATGTAATTGATGTAAATGGAAATAATCTTTCCTGTATTCCCAATGAAATTACATTTATTCCTATTTTTGTTCCACCGGCCACAAACAATTATTATATTGGAATTGAGATTTGGGATATAAATAAAGAAATTCGCGTTTTTAAAGGACTGAAGGGATTAGAAAAAAACATGCCACTTAAAAATGCTGTTGGAGTTATTAATAATATTAAAAACCCAAAGCAGATTGTACCGGGTAAATCTGATGATAGTTTAGAAATTAGAATTTTTCAGGGTGAAGACGATGCAGAAGGGAAAAATAGTTTTTTAAGTGACCACGTTACGAGTATAATAATAACAGGTGATGATGCTGAAAAATTAATTCCATCAAATTCCGAATTAGAAGTGACGTTGAGATTTGACGAAAACGGTTCAATGCCGAATTGTACCGTTTTCTTTCCAGGGATAAATTGGAAACATGAAGTAAAGTTAAACGACTTTAAGCGTAACGAAGTTGATGCAGTTTGGCTAAGACAAGAAATTAAAAATGATATAAAAAGAGTTGAAAAGTATTTAAACGAAAACAATTCTCATGCTTTAGAAACGAGTTTGAATAGATTAAATGAATTAGACCAAAATTTAACTAATAATGAGGGAAATCAAAGTGGGAGGATCACAGTTCTTAACAAAGTTAGAGAGAATAGAAGAGAAATTGAAAATCACATTTCTGAAGATGAATGGCCAGAAGTAAGCGAAGAGTTGAAAAGTATATTCTATAGAGCCGAAAGTTTGGTTCAAGAATGCAAAAATGGACAATTAGATTCTAGCAGTTTGAATATGAATAAAGTTGAATCTCACTTAGAAGAATTTAGAACTAAAGTAGAACAGGTAATTATTCAGAAAGAAACTCAATTAGCAAAAGAGTTATCTGAAGAGATTGAAGATTTTAGTCGATCCGTTTACTTTAAAACTCAAGAAGAAGGATTAAGACAAAAGCTATTTGTCGAATATCTCAATGAAAACTTTAATCAAATAACTTGGTTAGATCCAACAAATGCAACACAATTGATTAATCAAGCAAATTTAAATATACAGAATAAAGGTTCGATTTCACAATTAGAAACAATATGTTCTGAAATCTATAATCTAATAGATCGTACGGTTAATCAACCCGATATACCAGTCTGGCTCTAAAGTAAAATAATTTGCACTTTTTTTATGAAAGTATTAGAAATCAAACAAATATAACTTGTATGGTTGGTAAACAATAATTCAAACCAATGTTAAGTAAACTTTAATGAAAGCTATCATTTATTTTCTTTTGACAATATTGGAATTGCCATTTATGATTCTAGGATGGATTGATTTCATTTTAAATTATATATGTAAGCCACTATCAAAAGGATGCCTTCTTTTCATTATTCCTTCTATATTATTTATGCCTGTTACTTTGCTATATAATTTAGGTTGTACCTCAATTATTTTTCTAAAAAATCGCATATTAGGGAATTATATAACATTCAAAGAAGCTCAAATAGTATTTCAGTCACGTTTCCCTATACTATAGATATTTCTTAAATATTAACACCATGCGACTCCGAAAATATGGATATAAAAAAGCAGCATACATTAGACAAGGATTTTCTTTTTTGTGACAATTACAAAGTTCTATTCTTCATTAAACGTGGAAATAATGCCGAAACATACCGTGTTAAAGGCAATGACGGTAAACTTTATTTTTTAAAGATATTCCACTATGCCAAGTTACACCGTTCTGCTTTTGATAACGAAAATAACATATTGGAAATTGAACTCCTTAAAAAAGTTAGACAAGAAAATATAGTTTCGTACAAAGACAGTGGGGAACTTATTTACGAAGGTAAAAAATATTGTTTTCTTATTTTAGACTTTATCGCTGGAGAAACATTATTAGAAAGCATTAGCCATAAGCCAATTACAACTTATTATGCTGTAAAGCAAATTTTAATTGATATTTTACAAGGATTGGATTACTTGCATAATCTTCCATATCCAATAATTCATAATGAAATCACACCTCAAAATATAATGCTTGATTTGTCAAGTAAGTTACCAAAATCTAAAATAATTGATTTTGGTTATGCAAGACCCTTTCACAAATCTAATAAAGTCTACAATAAAGAGGGTTTGAATTTAAATTACGTTGCTTCGGAATGTTTCAATGGCTGTTTTTCTCCTCAATCTGATTTATTTTCTGTAGGAGCAATTATGTACCATTTATTGTTTGGGATGCCACCTTGGTTCAAAGATATTACGAGATATCAGGCTGATAGAGTAAAATTGGAGGAGCTAATTATCGAAGAGCGCAAGAAACCTCTTACTTTTCCTAACATTAAAGAGAGTGTCGTTGATTTCAACGAATCAATTTTGACAATAATCAAAAAATCTTTAGATAATAATATAGATAATCGTTTTCAGTCAGCAAATGATTTTATTCAAGCTTTAGAAGGTAAAATTGTAGTTGAAGAAATTCCAGAGCCAACAGTAGAAGGTTCAAAACCATCAGTTCCAGAAGGAAAAGGTTTCAGTGCTATAGCTGGGATGCAAGATTTAAAAGACAGTCTTAGATTCGAAATTATAGATGCATTACTAAATCCAAGTGAATATGAAAAATTTGGAATACCAATACCAAATGGAATGTTATTATACGGTCCTCCTGGATGTGGCAAGACTTTTTTCGCTAAAAATTTTGCTAAAGAAACTGGTTGGAAATTTCTTGAACCAAATTTAAAAAGTCAAAATGTGGGTGAAACTGAAGTGAATATTGTTGAAATGTTTATTGAAGCCGAGAAGGAAGCTCCAATAATTATTTTCATTGATGAAATTAATGGCCTTTTGCCAAAGCGTGGTAACAATACTCATTTTATGTCAAGTAATGCAGTGGATGAAATGTTGAAGCAAATGGATAGAACCGGAGAAAAAAAAATTTTTATTATTGGTGCAACTAATTATCCTGATAATTTAGACCCTGCATTATTAAGATCTGGTCGTTTGGAAAAGAAGTTTTATATAGGTCCACCTGATTTCGAAGCTAGAAAAGCTTTATTTGAATTATACTTAAAAAAACGACCTCTTGATTTTGGTATTGTATATGAAAAACTTGCAAGACTTACTGAAAACTATGTAGCAAGTGATATTAAAATGCTTACTGATGAAGCCGCAAAAAAAACTTTAAAAGAAAAAGGCAAACGTATTACAATGGAAACACTTGAATTTACAATTAAAAATCAAAAACCAACTGTCTCACTTTTAGACCTTAAAAAGTATGAAGAAATAAGACGGAAGATAGAAGAGGAAAATTAATTTACAAAATTAACGATCACAAGAATGGCTTTTTAATCTCAAATACGAACAAATGAAAACAATAACGTTTGACAGATTATTATTAAAAACAGCATTTTGCTGTATGGCTTCTGATGGCAATATTGATAAACGTGAAATTGCTTTAATTAAATTAATGTGTGAAAATTCACCCATATTTAAAGAGTTTGATTTCAAAAAAGAAATAAATGAATTAGTCAAAAATCTAAATACTTCAGGTAAAGAATTTATAAGTTATTATTTTGATTTATTAAAAGAATCAAATTTGTCTGAGGAGGAAGAATTGACATTGATAGTTTTTGCAATTAGCACAATTAAGGCAGATGATTTAATTGAATATGCAGAAATTAAGTTTTTCAAAGTAATTAGAAGTAATCTTAAAGTTAGCAATGAACGAATTCTGGAGGCATTTCCCGAAATTGAATATTGGTTGGAAGATGATATTATTGCCGGATCACACATCGATAAATTAATTTATCAATATTTCGAATCTGCCGAACTACCTAAATTTGAGCTAATTACTTTAGTTTAAAATGATAATTAACCATTTCACACGGTTTCAAATACAATTTATAAAATCGCATTGTTTCATTTTCCAATACAAGAAGTCTAATTTGTTCAATTTTAATCAGGAAGTTAGTGAATTGTTTGTCTGGCACATAACATATTGTTTCATTGGCAATTAGGGTGCAAAAATACAAAAGAGTTGTGCCAAAGGGAGGCAGAATGTATTAGTTACAAAATATTATTATCTATTTCGCGAAGATTCGGGTTGATGCTTTTTTAAGAACAAAAGTCTATTAATGTATTCAATTGGCAATCTATATTCTCTAAAATTATGCCATTTTATACACAATGTCTTTTACCCATTGCGCCCATTGTATCTGACTTTTAGATTTGTCGAAGGTTTGCCAGGGGATTGGTTTTCCAATACGAAGTTTGAAATTTTTGCCTTTTTGTTTAAACATTTCATCTGCCAAATACATCATTTCAACATTGAACTTTATGCCCAAAAATTTACGTAGGTTAGCCAAATTGTAAAAGAAATTTGAATTACGACCTTCAAAATAAATTGGAACAACATCCCGTTGATATTCAATAGCTTTACTGATAAAATTTTTCTTCCATTCAAGGTCAACAATTTTCCCGTTAATTTTTCGTGAACACATACCCGCAGGATATGTAATCAGGTGATTTTCTGACACATATAACTGTTGCATCTTCTCAGCATGACCTTTACCCTGCGATCCTGTTTTGTTTACCGGAACAAACATATCGTGTAATGGATGTAAATTCATAAGAAGGTCGTTCGAGAAAAATCGGACATTGCCATCGTATTCTTTTCCAATTATATAACCGGTAGCAATTCCATCCATTCCTCCTAAAGGATGATTTCCTGCAAAAATATATTTTCCACCTTTAGGTAAATTTTCTTTACCTTCAAATTCGATTGAAACATTTAAATAGTTAAGTCCGG
>JBMOGB010000126.1:0-10850 GCA_049318585.1 Bacteroidia bacterium
GTAAAACCAACGCTGTCTTTTGTACCATAATAAAACGACATTGGACCATAATCACGCATCCAAAAATCATCGCCTTGTTTAGGAATAAATTTATAATTTTTCAATGGCCAACCTAAGCTTTCCATAAAAGTTAATATTTTTATGCTATCGCTTTGTTCCCAAGTTCTTATCCAAACTTCACATTCCTCAGAAATATAATGCGCTAATTGTGCCGAAATCCAACCATATGTAGTATAGGTATCAACACCTAAAATATTATAGAATTCATCATAATCATAAGCCCAACTAATACAAACTGCTTTACTTTCTTCAAATTCACCAGGCATTCTCATGTTTGATGGAAGTGTGGGTCCTTTTCCTAATAATACAGGTTCTTTTTGCGCATGATCAATCATTAATTGATATTCTGCTTTTGTTTTTGCAGCTGTTAAATGTCTGCTTCTTTTTTGTTGTGCAAATGTATTTAACCCAATAAAAAGGCTTAATGTGAGAATATAAAATTTTTTGATGATCATGATTTATTTATGCAATTATAGGATTTTTTCGCAATTCAATGTGTAGGTTTAAAGTAAAATTTTACTATACACATTCAAAAGCGTAATATTGCAGCCTTATTTATGAAACACCTACACAGTTTAAAAGAAATTATTATATACGAAGACGAACATTTTGTATTTATAAACAAACCTGCTTTTTATTCAAGTCTTGATGATAGACACGATGATAATTTGAGTATTATTAAGTTGGCAAAAAAATACAATGAAGAATTAAGACTTTGCCATCGATTAGATAAAGAAACAAGTGGAATTTTATTGATTGCCAAATCGGATGAAGCATACCGCGAAATGGCTATCAAATTTGAAAAGCGTGAAGTTGAAAAAACATATCATGCCATTGTTACTGGACAATTAATGGTAAAAGACCAAGAAATAATATTGCCTTTAAGCCAAACTAAAAAAGGACTTGCTTTTGTAGATAAAAAGGAAGGCAAACCCTCTAAAACTATCATTTCAACTTTGAAATTATACAAGCATTTTACTTTGTTAGCATGCAAACCTGTAACAGGAAGATTGCATCAAATTAGAATTCATTTAGCTTCTCAAAATTTTCCTATTGTTTCCGATGAAAGTTATGGTGGTAAAAAAGTTTTTCTTTCTCAATTTAAGCCAAAATTTAAAGAAGGAAAATGGGAGAATGAAGAACCAATTATTAAACGTGTGGTGTTACATGCACATGAACTGAGTTTTACTGCATTTAATAAGCCTTATTTAATTACAGCCGAGTATCACAAAGATTTTACAGTATTTGTAAAGCATTTAGAAAAATATGACAATTAAATATGACCCTCATTTTGTGCTTTTACATTTGGTAAATAGATACTCATTTTAGTGCCTTTTCCTATTTCTGATGTTACAGTAATTTTCCCCTGATAATACTCTACAATTTTCTTAACAAGGCTTAAACCAATTCCATGTCCTTGAATGTGTCGTGTGTTATTTGAACGGTAAAATGATTCGAAAATATTGGCTAAATCTATTTTGTTTATACCTAAACCTTGGTCTACTACAGTAATAGACATAAAATCTAGATTACAAATTAAGTTTACTTGGCATGAAAGGGTATTACTAAATTTGCAGGCATTATCCATTACATTTATAAATGCGGATTTAAGTAATGCATAATTTCCATTCAGGTACATGGTACTTTCATCGTCATGCAATTCTTCAATTGTTAAAACAACTTTGTAATTTTTATTTTTGTATAATTCACTTACACAATCATCAAGAAGGTCAATAATTGATATTTTTGAATTTACTATATTCGGGAACATTGCATTTGCATTTGCCAATTCACCTAAGCCATTTATTAAGTTTATTTGGTTATTAATATCTTCCAATAATGAAATATAAGTATTCAGATAAATTTCATTTGATCTGGGCTGTAAAAGCAAAACTTCTATTTGTCCTTTCATTACTGTTAATGGTGTTCTGAATTCATGTGATGCATTAGAAACAAATGATTTCTGCAGTATAAAAGAATTCTCTAATCTGTCTAGTAATTGATTAAATGTAGTTGCTAATAGTGAAATTTCATCTTTCCCGTTTCTTGTTTTTAAACGTTCATTTAAATTAACTTCGTTAAATTTTTCTACTTGTTTTATTATATTCTTTATTGGTAATAATGTTTGTTTTGCAAAGTATATTCCAGTAAAATATGTAAAAGCCACACTAATAATTACAAATATTAATAAACTTACTTTTATGATTTTAAAATATAGTAATCCATTTAAATTAATAGATGAAGAAACTATTTTATACGACCTGTTTTTAAATTGGTGTTTAAAGGCTAGGTAAAAAGTGTCACCTTTTGAAATGGAATATGACTCTTTATTGGATATTTCATTCAATAAATTAAATTTTATTTCATTAGTAATTTTAGCATATTCAACAAGAGTTTCATTTGAATCATTAAGTACTAAAATATTGGGGCTAAAACTGGTAAATGTTTTATTCTTTTTATTGGTAATTTGTTCATCTAATTTATTCAATTCCAATAAATCATTAACAATATTAATAGAAGTATTTTTTAAATTATTTTCAAAACTACTTTCAAAATATGATTTCGAAAACTTAAATAAAAAAAATGAAAATACAATTAATATTAATCCAATAATACCCGTTAATTTTAAAGTTAGAATATTTTTAAAATCCATTTAATTTAGTGTGTAATTTTTTGTAAAAATAAAAAAAGCTACTCATAAATTAAGTAGCTTTATTATTTTTATTTTAAAAAAAATTATTAGTCAGGTTCTTTCATAATATAACCCATCCCAACCATGGTATAAATTAATTTCACACCAAAGTTCCTATCTACTTTTTTACGAAGGAAATTAATATATACATCAATAATATTTGTTCCAGTATCAAAACTAACTTCCCATACTTTTTCGGAAATTTCAACTCTAGAAATTACTCTGTTTTTGTTTCGTAATAAATACTCTAATAAACTAAACTCTTTAGCTGTTAAATCAATGCTTTTACCTCCTCTACGTACTACTTTTTTGTATAAGTCAAGTTCTAAGTCTGCTAATTTAAGCACTTTTTGATCTTGCAAGTTATCAGTGTAACGATTGCATAATGCGCGTAAACGAGCAATTAATTCTCTAAATTCAAATGGTTTAATCAAATAATCATCAGCCCCTGCTTCCAATCCTAAAACTTTATCATCTGTACTTCCTAATGCTGATAACACTAAAATTGGAGCTTTTAAGCCTTCTTCTCTTAATTGTTTGCATAAGTCTATTCCGTTTATATATGGAATTAATAAATCAAGTATAATTACATCATAGTAATTATCTAGCGCCATTTTTTTTCCAAAAAATCCATCATATGCAACTGTCACATCAAAAGCTTGTTCTTCCAATCCTTGCTTTAAAAATGCTGCAACCTTTGGCTCGTCCTCTATTACTAATACTTTCATAATCTTTTTAAAATTTATGCTATTTTAAGTTAAAATAATTAATTAAAAATTAAAAAAAGATTATTTTACGGTTTCAATTTAATTTAACTTTTGAAGTTGATTGAAGTATTCTTCAGGTGAAAGACCATATTTAATAACTCTATTTCTTTTTCCTATTAATAATGTTTGAGGCAATCCTCTAACTCCTAATTTCTTATTAATTAGTTTATGTCCTAATGCAATGGTATAATTTGCCTTTGATTGACTACCAAATATGCTAACAGTATAAGTTTTATTAGTATATAAAAACATGATAACCCTAATTTTACAGGAGTCAATTGCTGCTATTTTCCTTAATATAGCTGTATCTTTTTCAAAGTTTTTTGACGTAAGCGAAGTAAAATACATAAAAACCTGATGGCGATTTAATTTTTTTAAGTTCTTTTTTTCGCCTTTATGAGTTGTAATACTAACTTTTGGTATCTTCTTACCAACAGCAATTTTACCAAATAATAAATCACTATTTGATTGTTGAATCACTATAAAATTTCCTGAAGGATCAACTGATTTCACTTCAAAAATCTTACCGTTTTTTTCAAAATAGTTGTTCTTTTTATCTTTACTTATTTTGCTTGCAAACAAATCGTTTGTAGTATCAAAAATAGAGTCATTATAATTAATAATTATAATTCTATCGGTATCATTGTCATTAAATTTTCCATTATAATTTCCATCATGAAGTGCAATTTTAAAGCTATCGTCATCTAATTTTACAATTCCACTTTTGGCCAAATACCGCTGTTCTCTGTAAGTTAAATCAAGACCAATAAATGACCTGTCTTTATAATAATATTTATAATAATCGTCTTTTTGTTTCCTTAATTCAAGTTTTCCAAAAAGCATGGTTCTTGTTAATAAAATCCTGTTTTTCCCCCCAGTAATATTTGAATTTTCTAAATCTATTTCTATTCCTTTTTGATAGTAATAAGGTAGCAATTGTTTTTGATCATCTGTGAAGTCAAAATTTTGGTTGTTATCAACCCAGATTGTTGGGTTTTGAGTATTATAATCACCCACTAAAACAGTAACAAAACCTTCGTTTTTAATATTATAAGATCCAGCAAAAAACAAATATCCATAAGCGTAGTTTTTAAAACCAATTGGCTTTTTAATAATGATTGGTATTGCCGGTTTTAAATCTTCAAAATCCATGCTTTGAATAGTATCGCCTTGAACTTTGAACAAGGCCAACGTGTTTTCATATTTATGAAACCTATCGTCTTTACCCCAAGTATTTAATTGAATGGTATCATTTTGACAAAAACCCAAAATTGAATTAAAAATTAATAGTATTAAAAATTGAATTTTCATTATTTAATCATGTTTAAAAAATCTTTTTCATTTATTATATTAATATTTAAATCGCTTGCTTTTTTTAATTTTTCTGGCCCCATTTTATCACCTGCAATTAAGTAATTTAAATTTTTTGAAACACCAGCTATATTTCTACCACCATTTACCTCAATCATTTTTTTCAAATCATCTCTGCTCATTTGAAAAGTTCCGCTCACTAAGAACGTTTTTCCCTCTAATTTATTACTTCTTTCCAAACCAGCCTCTTCTTCAATTGCTAGTTTTAATCCATGATTTTTAAGTTTTTCAATCATTTCCACATTCTCTTTGTCACTAAAAAAATGTGTTAATTGAACAGCAATTTTATCACCTATTTCATATATTTCTGCTATTTGCTCGTTGCTTGCAGCAATAATATTGTCAATGTTTTGAAAATGTTTTGCTAATTTTTTAGCTACAGTTTCACCAATCATTCTTATTCCTAATGCAAATAAAACCCTTTCGAATGGAATTACTTTTGAAGCCTGAATTCCTTCAATTATGTTTTGAGCAGACTTTTCTTTTATCGACCTCTTTTTACTTTTTGTTTCATCCGCATCATCGCTAGTTTCAATATTTAAATTCAGAATTTCTTCATATTTCAAATCATACAAATCGGCATAAGTTTTTATTAAACCTAATCTATAAAAAGCTGCAACAGTTTCCCCGCCAAGGCTATCTATATTCATAGCTTTTCGGCTTACAAAATGCTCTATTGCTCCAATTATTTGTGGCGGACAATGATTCACATTTGGGCAATAATGAATTACTTCTCCATCTTTTCTAACCAATTCAGTTTTACATTCAGGGCAACTGGTTTGATACACAATTTTTATTGCATTTGCATTCCTACTTTCAACATCTACTCCAACTATTTTTGGAATAATTTCCCCTCCTTTTTCTACAAAAACAGTATCATTTTCGTGTAAATCTAACCTTTCTATTTCATCGGCATTATACAAACTTGCACGCTTAACAGTTGTTCCAGCCAATTGTACTGGTTTTAAATTGGCTACAGGTGTAATGGCGCCTGTTCGCCCTACTTGGTAAGTTACTTTTTGTAATTGTGTAATTGCAGTTGCAGCTTTGTATTTATATGAAATGGCCCAACGTGGATTCTTGGCTGTAAAACCTAAATCTTCTTGTTGCAAATAGTTATTTACTTTTAAAACTATTCCATCTATTTCATAACTTAAATCGTGTCTGTTGGTTTCATAATGTTTTATAAAATCAATAACATCATCTATGTTTTTGCATAATTTATAATGGTCGCTTACCTGAAAACCCCAACTTTCGGCTAATTTTAAACTTTCAAAATGAGTTTCACATACATTATTTTCAGCATTTAAAAAGTAAAGAAATGCATCCAACGGACGTTTGGCAACTTCATTGCTATCTTGCATTTTTAAGGTGCCGCTGGCAAAATTTCTAGGATTTTTGTATAACTTTTCTAGAATTTGAGTTTCAGTATAAATCTCTTTATCCTCTAACTCCTTGCGGTATTCAGCATTTAGTTTTTCAAAGGTTTTTTTATGCATAAAAACCTCCCCACGAATTTCAAAACTAGCAGGGTAATTATTGCCTTTTAACTGGTGCGGGATTGATTGAATTGTTTTAACATTATTGGTTACATCATCGCCTTGGGTGCCATCGCCACGGGTAACAGCGCGAACCAAAATACCATTTTCATAACTTAAACTGATGGCTAATCCATCAAATTTTAGTTCACAAACGTATTCAAAATTTTCACCAATGGCCTTTTTTATTCTGTCATCAAAATCGCGTAAATCTTCTTCGTTATAGGTATTTCCTAAACTAAGCATTGGGTATTTATGTTTTACTGTTGTAAAATCTTTGGTAATGCTTCCACCCACTTTTAAAGTTGGCGAATTGGGGTTTTGTAAATACGGAAATTGTTTTTCTAAATCAATTAATTGATTCAGTATTTGATCAAATGCTAAGTCGCTAATGGTGGCATTTGAAAGGGTATAATAATTATAATTATGCTTTTCAATTTGATTGCACAATTCGTCAATCATAATTTTAGCTTCTAATTCATTCATGCGGTAAAATAAATGCTTTAAAGTTTGAGTTCAATATTTTTTTTGTGAAATTATCTTTTAAGCCATTTTGAGGAATCAAGACTTGTATGAAATTTGAAATTTCTTCATATAAAAACATCAATTTTAGCTTCATCCCAAGGGCGAATAGACATTTCTCCATCATTCACCAATTGCATTCTAAAATTTACTTCATCTATTTGGTTTTGAGGAATATTTGAATCTAATGACACATAATCAAGTGTTTTGATAAAATCAATAAATTTTTTCAATTTATCGTCTTCAATGTTTAAAACTATTTGTTTCATTTTTCAAATCAATTTGTTTTTCAAATTTAACGATATTTTCAACTATAAAAAAATAAACAATTTACATTTTAGAACCTAAATTGATATTACATTTGAACCTTAATTTAGCTAAATGCAAAAAATATTTCAACTGTTCAAAACCAAACTCATTTTAATATTTACATATGGCTTAAGTCCTGTGCAATTAGCGCTCATTTTAAGTTTTGGAATCACATTTGGTTTGTTTCCTTTTATTGGTTTAACGTCTATTTTGTGTTTTATTTTTGCTTTTATTTTTAGGTTAAACATTTTGGTCATTCAATTAGTCAATTGGGTGGTTGCACCTTTGCAGTTAATGATGTTGGTTCCATTTTATAAAATGGGCAAATATTTTAGTGTTGAATGGTTTAACAATGCCATGATTAAAATAAATATTGAAGCTTTTGAAAGCAATGAATTTTTACAAAACATTATTAGCTTAGTTAACTCACAAATATTGGCCATTTTTGGCTGGGTTTTTATATGCATTCCAATGGCTTTGATTATCTATTTTATTAGTTTATTTGCTTACAAAAAATATTTGAACAGAAAAAAAACATCATTTCTTTCCCTTGAAAAAAACTGAATGTTACTATTATTGTTGTTTAAAATAAATTTATGGAAATACAATCATTGCTTCAATTTTTAACCAATTTACAAGAAAATAATCACAAAGATTGGTTTGATTTAAATAGAAAAGAATACGATCAATTACGTGCAGATTGGATTCAATTAGCTGCAAATATAATTAAACAAACTGCCGACTTTGATGATGATGTAACGGAACTAGATCCTAAAAAATGCATTTTCAGAATCAATAGAGATGTGCGGTTTTCGAAAAATAAAGCACCTTACAAAAATAATTTTGGAATTAGTTTAAGCAAAGGCGGAAAAAACACTGATTTCTGCGGTTATTATATTCATTTGCAACCTGGCGAAAGTTTTATAGCTGGTGGTTCTTACCAACCCATGCCCGATAAATTAGCAGCCATTCGCCAAGAAATTGATTATAATTTGGAGGAATTTAAAAGCATTATTACACACAAAGAATTTGTAAAGCACTTTGGAACGCTAACTGGCGATAAATTGCAACGTCCGCCAAAAGGTTATGAAGCGGAAAATCCTGCAATTGAATACATTAAACACAAAGGATTTTTAGCATTTTTAAAAATAGATGATAAAAATTTAACAGAAAAAGAATTGTTAAAACATTGCCTGAGTGCATTTAAAGCCATGAAACCTTTGAATGATTTTTTGAATAGAGCCATTTTAGGATAAGCTAAATTCCTACTTTTTTGGCATATCAATTAAATTCATTTAGTTTCGCAGCCGTTTTATTGTTATGCAAATACAGTTATTAAAGTCGAAAATACACCGCGTAAAAATTACGCAAACCGAATTACATTACGTTGGCAGCATTTCTATTGATGAAGATTTGATGGATGCCGCAAACATGATTGAGCATGAAAAAGTTCAAGTGGTAAACGTGAATAATGGCGAACGCCTTGAAACATACATTATTAAAGGTGAACGTGGTTCTGGAATGATTTGCCTAAACGGTCCTGCTGCTCGCAAAGCAGCTGTTGGCGATCCAGTAATTATCATCTCCTAT
Source organism: Bacteroidia bacterium (assembly GCA_049318585.1). GTDB lineage: Bacteria > Bacteroidota > Bacteroidia > UKL13-3 > UKL13-3 > JAAFJM01. Next base: position 8,850 of record JBMOGB010000126.1, read on the forward strand.
TGCAGCATGGATTTTGAAGAAGCCAAAAAATATCAGCCAATTGCTATTTATACCGACCACAATAACAAATTAAATTAATTGAGCTCGAAACTTAAATCAGCCATTCAGTTTATTATTTTTTTAAGTCTTGGCTTAGGATTAATGTACTTTGCCTTCAAAAATTTAGACTTAGATTACAACAAAGTCATAAATGGTTTTAAAAGTGCAAATTATTTTTGGCTGGCGCTTTCTTTAGTCATTTCATTATTAAGCCATTTCATTAGAGCTATTCGTTGGAATTTACTGCTTGAACCAATGAATTTAAAAGCTAAAAAATCTAATGCATTTAATGCCGTTATGATTGGATATCTATTCAATTTTGCAATTCCAAGAATGGGAGAGGTAAGCCGTTGCGGTGTCTTGTTGCGAACCGATAAAATCCCAATGGATAAATCTTTAGGTACAGTTGTGGTGGAAAGAGTATTTGATATGATTATATTATTACTAATTACTTTTTTTGTTTTTGTACTTCAATTTAATATGTTGTTTGATTTTTTTTCAGAAAACTTTTTTCTTCCTATTCAGTATAAACTACAACAAATATCAAGTATTTGGATTTTTATTTTTTTTGGAATTGGTTTTTGTGCAGTTTTTGGCGTTTATAAAAGCAGTAAATTAATACTAAAATCAAAAATTGCAGTTAAAATATTATCAGTGTTTATTGGTTTTGCTGAAGGATTTAAAAGTGTTTTTAAGTTAAAACAACCAGTTTTATTTTTAACAGAAACTACTCTTATTTGGATTTTATATTTTGCGAATACTTTTTGTTTACTTAAAGCTTTTGATGCAACTTCCGAATTAACAATTTTAGCCAAACTTACAATTTTAGTGATGGGAACATTTGGGTTTGCCGCACCTGTTTCTGGTGGAATTGGTGCTTATCATATTTTTGTAGCTAAAGGACTTGCTCTATACGGAGTAACGTCTGTAGCAGGTGGTGTATTTGGATTTGTGTCTCATGGAATTCAAATGATTACAATAATGCTTGTAGGTTCTTTTTCATTAATATATACCATAATTTTGGAGCGTAAAAGTTTATCTGAGGAATAACCACATGACACATATTGAACTTTTAAACAGCAAAATTCATACTTGGGAAACTTTAAAATTTCAAGTGGCCGAATGGCAAAACCAAGGCAAAAAAATTGTTTTTAGCAATGGTTGTTTCGATTTGGTTCACAAAGGTCATATAGACTATTTAAACCGTGCTGCCGACCTAGGAGATATATTGGTGATGGGATTAAATACTGATGCTTCGGTAAGCAAGCTTAAAGGGCTTCACAGGCCAATTCAAGATGAGCAATCAAGGTTAACAATTATTGCTGCTTTGCAATGTGTAAATGCTGTGGTTTTATTTGACGAAGAAACGCCTTACGAATTAATTAAATTGGTTCAGCCAGATGTATTGGTAAAAGGAAGTGACTATAAACCTGAAAATATTGTGGGCTACGACATTGTTATTGCCAAAGGCGGACAAGTAAAAACAATAGATTATTTACCTGGATTTTCGACTAGTGAAATAGAAAAAAGGATAAAAGAGGCTTAATTTTTTATTTTATTGAATCGCTTAAACCACTTCCACCATTTAAAATATTTATTTTATTGTTTAAAAATTGCTCATTATCTAAAAGCGTTTTTTCAATGGAATCAGTTTTATACATTAATTCTTGCAGGTTTCTTTTGGTATCAGAATCACCATAACCAGGCAATAATTCACGGAAAGGAGTGGAATAAACCAATAAAATGATTCCTAATCCAAACAAAACAACAAAGGAACTTAACCCCACAAAAACATTCATAGGCGTTAGTTTAAACGAAAATTTCTCTTCAAACGTTTCGTCATTTATAATAACCAAACGCAGTGGTAATTGTAACTTTCGTAAAATCTTTTTTCTTTTTGATTCCAATTTAACTGAATATGCTTAAAATTGCTGACTTTTATTTTCTCCAAAAATATAAAAA
>JBMOGB010000127.1:0-10707 GCA_049318585.1 Bacteroidia bacterium
GCACCAATCAATAAAATATTCATGTGGGCAAATATATCATTTCAAAAATGTTTTTGTAATTAAACCCTTTTGAAATGATGAATATTAGGAAGGGAATATCGGTTTTACACAATTTATCCGAGGTTGTTGACATCAAAATGTGCCTCAACAAATTTAAATTAATAATTATTTTTTATTGTAACTTATAATGACTTAATTTGAAACAACAAGTTTTTTTTCAGAAACTAATCACAGACAAAATACAGAAATAATGAAAAATATTTTAATAGTTAGTATTTTACTGTTTACCTTTTTTTGGGGTTGTAAACGCGATGAAAGAATTCAAAGAAAAAATTTGATACTTGCCGGTGAAAAGGGTTCAGGCATGACATACAGAGATTTCAATCCTGATATTGTTGTGAAAGCTGATTCAATAAATGATCATACAACAGTAAATATAGATATAAACAACGATGGCAAAAAGGATTTTAGTGTTTATACATATTATTCTTTAAAATCAATAAGTTTAATTATTAAATTACAAAATGATAGTGCGAATCAAATGGAAATTTGTTCATTTAAAGATGCTCAATATGGATGGTCTATCTCTTGGTCAAGTACTTATTATGATGGATCATTATTTAAGTTAAACTTAAACGAAACTATTACGCAAAGTAAATATTGGACATTTAAGGGTGGTAGAGGTGGTTATAATAATTCTTTTGGTTTAAATATTACAGATGATTATAGCTTAAATAAAGATTATTATATTGGTATAAGATTTATTGAAAACGGTGATACATTATATGGATGGGTGCGCCTTTCTTTAAAAGGGAATTCTGAGGTTGTACTTTATGATTGTGCATATCAAACTAAATAAGAAAAATGAGAGAAAAATTCTAAGTTTTTCTGTCAGTTTTAGTTAAAATTCAATTTGATGTTTCTTTAAATAAACAAACTATGAAAATAAATTATAATACCAATATTTTAACAATTGTTATCTTTTTTGCAATTCTATTTACAGCATGCAGTAAGGAAGAAATAAAGAGTGATTATCGAGATATTTATATTGGTAATTATACATTTTACATATTGCATGGTTATCCTGTTTTTATGCCAGACAAGGGCTACTTTCGTACTATTGATACAAATTACACTTATAACGGTTCAATTAAGAAGTCGAATAATACAAACAAAATTATTGTAGACTGGGGAAAAGAAACGATTTTATCAGTACCACCAATAGCATATACACAGAAGAGCGAATTAACTATTGATTCCAATGGTAATTTAAGTTATCCAGAATATCCAACCTGGGCTAATCATCGTTTTATGGAACCAGCTTTTATTAAAGGAGATACAATCAAATTTATCATCACTGCTGGTGGTAACCCTACATTATTTGAATGGAAAGTTACTGGTATAAAAAAGAAGTAAATATTGAACAATAATGTACTTAGGTGAGCAATATTTAATATTGGATAGAATGAACAATAAGACAAAAGTTATATCCACACAATCAATATTTTTTCATTTACCTACTCACCATATCAAAAGCTTCATCAGGGATTTCATCAATATTCAACACCAAAAACCCATCTAATGAATTATTGAATTTTGGATCCACATTGAAAGCAATAATTTTTCCTTTTAGCTTCAAATATTTTTTTATCAAAACAGGAATTTTTGAATGATTGGTTTCAATTTCACCAATAAAATTGTCTAATAATTTGATATCATCTCTGTGTTTTTCAAGCAATAATTTTTTGTCTTCGCCAACGTATTTATACTTGAATTTTTTGCGTGGTTTTACCATTTTCGACAATGCTTTATCGTAATGATTATGGCGGATATAAGCCACCAATAAATCTTTTGATAAGTTAGAAAATTCGCCACTAATGCTTACTGGACCAATCATGTATTTATAACGACCTTTGTTTTGTTTCAAAAACTCGTTGATGCCTTTCCAAAGCAGCATTAAGCTTAATGGTTTCCGCTGATATTCCAATGTTATAAATGATCGGCCTAGTTCAATGCTTTCTTTTAAAACGGGAGCAAACTCTTTTTTCAGTTTAAATAATTGATTTAAATAAAATCCTTTTTTGCCAAATTGTTTAAACAATTCATCGCCTAATCCTAAACGATAAGCGCCTACAATTTTTTGTGCTTTTGAATCCCAAATGAACAAATGTTTGTAGTACAAATCAAATTCATCAGTATCAAAACTGCGGTTTGTTCCTTCACCAACTGCTCTAAAAGTTATTTCACGTAAGCGAGTAATTTCCTTTAAAACATTGGGAATATTGTAAGCATTACTTATGTAAACTTCAAAGTTTTCGTGCTTATAAACTTGATCGTTTTGAATATTATCTATGTCGTTTTGAATGGCAATATTTAAAGTTTCAGCAATAATTGCTCTTGGTTTTATGAGCTTACTTAAGTTAATTTTAAAAAATTTCTTCACTTCAATTCCTGAACCCAAAGCGTAGGTTTTAGCCCTTACAAATCGCAATAATTCATCACTGTTTTCAAACTCATTTAACACTTTTGGTAATATGGGTCTGCCAATTCTTACAATTACTTTTTGTTTTTTGTTAAATAATTCAGAAGGTAATTTTACAGTTCGTAAATTTGGACTGATTAAACCCAATAAATTAAATGCTAAACTGTTGTGACCACTAAAATAAATTGGTAAAACTGGAACGTTTGCTTTTTGAATAATTTTTCCAATTGTAGGATCCCATTTTTTATCAGTAACTTTCAGTTTGTTTAATTGCAAAGCAGAAACTTCACCAGCAGGAAAAATGCCAATTGGATGTTCTTGAATATGATTTAATACGTCCTTCAAACCTTGAACATTCATGCTACTATTTTTTGCATTGTCAAAAGGATTTACAGCAATTATATTGTCTTTTAAAGGAGGAATTTGTTGTAATAAATAATTAGCCAAAAACTTTGTATCAGGTCTTATTTTATTTAAAATAGAAAGGCTAATTAACCCATCTATTCCTCCATAAGGATGATTGGAAATGGCTATAAAAGGTGCTGTTTTAGGGATATTTTTTAAATCTTCAGCATCAATTTCAAATTCAATTCCTAATTCTTCCAACATTTTATCTGTAAATTCAAAACCTTTAAGCTCAGAAAAAGGACTATAAGCTTCATTTAATTTATCCAATTTTAGCAGTTTCATTAGCGCTGGTGCTAGCAAACCGATATGTAATTTTTGTAACTTTAATGCTTTAGCTACATCTTTTTCACTAATTAAATCACTCATGGAATTATTGTTTTAAAACATCAAAGCTAATCAATTTTATGTGTAGTAAATATGAAGTAATTGTTAAGTGTAAACCAGCTTACATTTTTATAAAATCTAAAGTTTGCCACAGATTCACAGATCAAGGCTTCCTATCTTAAACATTTTGCCCCGCAGATTTCGCAGATAAGCGCAGAATTTATTCCAAATTTTACAAACTATGTAATCTATGTTTCTATCTGTTTCAAATAAATTTTATATGATTGTTAGTGTTTTGCTGAATTTAAAAAGTCAATTGTGGAAACAAATATTCAATAGTTGAAAAATTGTACATATCAATCACTTTCATAAGTTCATTTTCGCACTCTTTGAATTTAAAAACTCCATATCGATTCATTGCCATTGAAGGCAATATAGGTGCAGGTAAAAGCACGTTGGTAAATATGCTTGCAGAATTATTGCATGCAAAAAAAATCATGGAAGAATTTGAAGACAATTCTTTTCTGCCCAAATTTTACGAGAATAGAAGTCGCTATGCTTTTCCGTTAGAAATGAGTTTTTTGGCCGCTAGGTTTAACCAATTAAAGAAACATTTGGTAGAAGAAAATTTGTTTGGCGAACCTATTATTAGCGATTATGTTTTTGCAAAATGTTTGCTGTTTTCGCAAAATACTTTAGACGATGACGAGTATAAATTATACCGTCAAATGTTTGAAATTATAAACCTACAAATTCCTCAACCCGATTTGTTAGTTTACTTGCATGCACCCATTGAAAAACTGCAATGGAATATTTTAAACAGAGGCAGGGTTTATGAAAAAAAAATAGAAGATAATTACTTACAAAGCCTGCAAGAAACTTATTTTAAATACATGAACAGCCAAACAAACACAAGAGTTTTGGTGGTTAACTGTGCTGGATTAGATTTTGTAAATAATAAAAAAGATTTCGATTTTTTATTGCAAGCCATTTGCAAAGATTTTCCTGTTGGAATGAATTATTTATAAACCAAAAAGCCTAAAAAAGTGGGCTTATTAGTTTATTGTTTTATTAATTTACCTGTAATGGATTGATTGTTTTGAGTATTAACTTTATAAAAATAAATTCCATTAGCGTAATCGTTTAAGTTTAACCTAAAAGTGCTCGTAGGTTTAACAAAATCAATATTGTAAACTTGTTTTCCTGTTAAAGTATAAATAGCTAGCGAAGTCATTTGTTCATAGTTCATTTCAAAGTTAACAACATTGTCAGTGGTTGGGTTGGGATAAACTACAATTTGGCTACTTGCTAATTTGTTTACTGGTTTAATGCTGTTGGTAAAATTACCAAAAGTATCCAGTTGAAGTATTGCAGGAAGATGGTAATACATATTATTAACCAGCCCTTTATCCTCAAATCCTGTTAAAAAAATACTGTTTTGACTAACTGTTATATCTGAAAAATTAAAATATGGAAGATCTTTTATTCTTTTACTCCAAACCAAATTCAGGTCATTATCAAATTTGCTAACTACTAAATAATATTTAAATGAGTTAGTAAAAATTGGTTCTATTTGTGAGGTATCCACATGTGATTTAAAACTGCCATAAAAATTGAAAACATATATTTGATTGGTTTTGCTAATAGCTATTCTGTTGCCAAAGCCACTTTTGCTAATAAAATAGCCTTCCAATTCTATATCTCTAATTAAATCCCAATCAACAATAATATTTTTTTTATCTACCATCATATTTATTGGATTTAAACTAAAAATATTTATTGGATCATACAGCCTATTCTTTGAGGCAAATGAGTTTAAAGATGAGTCAGTTGGAATGGCATAATCAGTACCTGTAATCAATAATCTATTATTAGTTGATACCATTGATGGATAATTAATTAGGTTGGGAAACACAATATTAGTGTCTATTGAATTTGTATTTCTTTTTGGGTAACTGATAGAACCTTTTAATACCAGGTTGCTGTCGTAGGTTTGTATAGAAATGCTCTTTCCTTGGTTTGGTACTTTTGAAACAATAATTTCACCCAAATTGAATGAACTAACCACTATATTGTTTAAATATGTATTCAATGAGTTTGTTAAATCTTCTTGATGTACTTTCTTAATTTTCAATTCACTGTCAGTTAAAATCAAAAACGATTTATCATCATAATAACCAAGAGCTGTTGCAGATTGAATATTAAGGACTTTTATTGCTGTTATCCAATAATTGCCATTTTCAAGTTTTATCACTTTATTTAAATGCAATAAACTTCCACTTGAGTCAGTATAGGTAGCTCCAAAATCCAAAAATTTCTGACTTAATAAATTCAAGTCAAAATCATATTTGTTTAAAAATATGCCGTAAGTACTATCTTTATAATACACCCCAAATACTTCAAAATTGTTGAAGCTATCAACAAAAATGAATGAGCTAAATGTGCTTCGTAAAATTCCATTATTGCTATCACTATATATGATCAATTGTTTTATTATTTCTCCTTTATTGGTGTGTTTACAAATAATGCCTTTATCGTACAAACTATTTGATGTGTCATCTTGAGAAATCAAAGAGCACATTAAATCAGATTTTTTAAATTGTTCTGTAACGAGAACACCTCCCCAATAAGTTAATTTACCAAAAATATTTTGTGCAGTTCCCCATTTTGAAGATGTTAAAATTATAAGTAGTAATAGTATGTTCTTTTTCATGCTGAATGTATTTTAAAATTTAAACCAATGTTTGATTGTTTGCACTACAATTTAAAACAAAACTAATTAATTAAGTGACTAGTTTACTTTTTGCTTGTACAATTTAAGCACAAGTGAAAGCTACTTTATAAAAAAGTTGGCATTTCGGTTTCAATTAAAATGGGTTCCTTTTTTACAGGATGCACAAAACTTAAACTGAACGAATGCAAACAAATGCTTCCATTTCTGTTTGGTGTTTGTGCGCCATATTTTACATCGCCAGCAATGCTGCAACCAATATAAGCCAGCTGTGCCCTAATTTGATGTTTTCGGCCAGTTAATAATTTTATTTTTAGCCAACTGTATCTTCCTTCTTTTTTCAAAACTGTGTATTCCAATTGTGCTTTTATGGCTTTGGTTACTTCTTCATCAAAAGCTTTGGTCATGTTTTTGGTTTCATCCCTGCGCAACCAATGTGTGAGCAATCCTGTAGCACTTGGCGGACAATTATGAACTTTGGCTATATAATGTTTTTCCACTTCGCGCTTCTGGAAAATTTCATTCATTCGCACCAAAGCTTTGCTGCTTTTAGCAAATAAAACAAGGCCACTTACAGGCATGTCGATTCTGTGAATAACGCCTAAAAAAACATCACCGGGTTTTTGTTCATTTACTTTTATGTATTGCTTCACTTCTTCTTCCAAGCTTTTGGGTTTGTGAGGCTCTGGCTGTACCGTTTGTCCGCTTTGTTTTAAAGCAGCTATTAAGTGATTGTCTTCGTATAGGATTTGAACCATTTGGCGATTGAAAGATTTTTGATTTAAAGATTACAAAATTACAAGATTGAAAAATTACAAAGATTACAAGGTTGAAAGATTACAAAATTGAAGATAATATTTATTGCCTTTTTACGTTTTTTTTTCGTTGGCTATACTTCGACAGGCTCAGTAACCACCAACGGCTATTCATCTTTTGCCTATTGCTAGTTGTCTCCTTCTACCGATAGCTATCGGTATCCGCTCAGGATGACAACGTGAGCCATTTAGCATTTTACTTCGCACTTTTGTCATTCCGATAGCTATCGGAACGAATTTCGCACTTACTAATACTGTTCTTTTTCGTTCGGGAAATCTACTGATTTTACATCGGCTACGTATTGTTCCACTGCGCCTTTTATTTCATCAAATAAATTTAAATACCTGCGTAAAAATTTAGGTGAAAAATCCTTGTTGATGCCTAATAAATCATGGCTTACTAATACTTGTCCATCTACATCAGAACCAGCGCCAATACCAATTACAGGAATTTTAACCAATTCGGTAACTTGCTTCGCTAATTTTGAAGGAATTTTTTCTAAAACCAATGCAAAGCAACCCGCTTCTTCCAATAATTTTGCATCGTGTAATAATTTTTGAGCCTCTAATTCTTCTTTGGCTCTTACCTCGTAAGTTCCAAATTTATAAATACTTTGAGGTGTTAATCCCAAATGCCCCATTACTGGAATTCCTGCAGTTAAAATACGTTTGATAGATTCTACCACTTCTTCGCCACCTTCTAGTTTTACTGCATGAGCTTCTGCTTCTTTCATAATTCTAATAGAAGAATTCAATGCTTCTTTCGAATTTCCTTGATAACTTCCAAAAGGTAAATCAACCACCACCAAACAACGATTGATGGCTTTTATAACAGAGGCTGCGTGACTAATCATTTGATCTAAAGTTATTGGCAACGTAGTTTCATGTCCGTGCATTACGTTACTTGCACTATCGCCAACCAATAAAACATCAATTTTTGCTTCATCAAAAATTTTGGCCATACTATAATCATAAGCAGTTAACATACTTATTTTTTCTCCACGCTCTTTCATTTCATGCAGGCTGTGGGTGGTAATTTTTTTGTATTCTTTGTGAACGCTCATGGTGTTTTTATTTTTTTTCAAATGTAGAAATAAAACCATTAATCAAAATTATTTGTCATATAATAAAATCAATTAAATTGTAAAAGTTATATTGCCAACCCAAAATGAAAAAAAATATCATCATCTTCCTAGCCTTTTTAAGCGTAATGTCTTGCGATAACAAGTTAGATATTAATGCTCCTTACAAACAAATTCCTGTTGTTTATGGTTTTATTGACAAAAATGAAACTGTTCAATACTTAAGAATTGAAAAGGTTTTCCAAAATTCAATAGAAACACGAGCAAGTGTTGCTGCTAAAATTACAGACTCACTTTACCTAAATAATTTAAAAGTTCAATTGATTGTAAACAACGATACCATCAATTGTGTTAGAACGAATAATATACCTAAAGATGCGGGCTATTTTGCCAATGATTCTAACTATATTTATCAATCAAATTATTATAATTGGAATGCTGATAATATTCGCTTAGCAAAAGTTAATTTATTAATTAGAGATACTGTTAATGGAAATGTTTTTACTTCAAGTTGTTATTTAATAGGCGATCAAAAAATAGAAGAACGAAATATTACTGTATCTGATGATGTAAATAAAAAAATTATTTTTAGATACTTTGTAAATAAATCAGCCTATATAATTGATGCAGCTATAAGGCTAAAATACATTGAATCAACAATAAATAATCCAACAAATTTTAAAGATAAATATTATGATTATTATGTTCAATCTGGAAATGAAACTGCTAAATACAATTCCAATAACGAACCTATTTCTGAGCAAATAAAATCAGTTAATTTGTTAAATGATTGGAGAAATTTTTTCAGTACTCAATCTACTAATGTTATTAGAAAATACGTTGGAGTAGAGTATGTAACTTGGGGAGCAGGCTCTGATTTTTTAGATATTCAAGAAGTAAATAAACCCAATATTTCATTTGTGCAAAAACGTACTGATTATACTAACATAAAAGGTGGTTTAGGTATTTTTGCAGCTAGAACATTTAACAGCCAAAATTTCATTTCAGTAGATTCAATAGGTAAAACTATTATAAATACATTGCCCCAATTTCAAAAATAAGCTTTGTTTAAAAATCAAAAATATGTCACAATAGCTGCCAAAAGGCAGCTATTTTTTTGCTATTTTTAGAAAAATAAGCCATTTTTTTTATGTTATTGTTTAAAATTGCCTTGGCATTATGATTGACAATATTCGTAAAAAATTATAAAGATTATGAGTAAAATAATAGGCATAGATTTAGGAACTACAAACTCGTGCGTTGCAGTAATGGAAGGCAACGAACCAGTAGTTATTGCTAACAGCGAAGGACGTAGAACAACTCCATCGATTGTAGCATTTATTAAAGATGGTGAACGTAAAATTGGTGACCCTGCAAAACGTCAGGCAGTTACTAATCCTAAAAATACCATTTCATCAATTAAGCGTTTTATGGGTAACACTTACGACCAAGTTACAAAAGAAATTAGTCGTATGTCGTACACTGTAAAAAAAGGTGATAATAACACACCTCGCGTTGATATTGATGGTAGATTATATACTCCTCAAGAACTTTCGGCAATGATTTTGCAAAAAATGAAAAAAACTGCTGAAGACTATTTAGGGTATGAAGTAAAAGAAGCTGTTATTACCGTTCCTGCATACTTTAACGATGCTCAACGCCAAGCAACCAAAGAAGCTGGAGAAATAGCTGGATTAACTGTAAAACGTATTATAAACGAACCTACTGCTGCTGCTTTGGCTTATGGTTTAGACAAAACTTCAAAGAAAGATACAAAGGTTGTAGTTTTTGATTGTGGTGGTGGAACACATGACGTTTCGGTTTTAGAAATGTATGATGTAGATGGAACTGGAACTTTTGAAGTAAAAAGTACTGATGGCGACACTCACTTAGGTGGTGACGATTTTGATCATGTTTTGATTGACTTCTTAGCTGACGAATTTAAAAACGATGAAGGTATAGATTTACGTAAAGACCCAATGGCTTTACAACGTTTGAAAGAAGCTGCTGAAAAAGCAAAAATTGAACTTTCAAGTTCAACTCAAACTGAAGTAAATTTACCATACATTATTCCTGTAGATGGAATTCCTAAGCATTTAGTAAAAACAATTACCCGTGCTAAGTTTGAGCAATTAGCTGATAGTTTAATCAAACGTACCATTGAGCCTTGTAAAACTGCTTTGAAAAATGCAGGTTATAGCACAAGCGATATTGACGAAATCATTTTAGTTGGTGGTTCTACTCGTATTCCTGCAATTCAAGAAGCAGTAGAAAAATTCTTTGGAAAAGCTGCATCTAAAGGTGTAAATCCTGATGAAGTAGTAGCAATTGGTGCTGCCATTCAAGGTGGTGTTTTAACTGGTGATGTAAAAGATGTATTGTTATTAGATGTAACTCCTTTAAGTTTAGGAATTGAAACAATGGGTGGTGTATTTACCAAATTAATAGATGCAAACACAACTATTCCTACTAAAAAATCGGAATCATTTAGTACTGCTAGCGATAACCAACCAAGTGTAGAAATTCATGTGTTGCAAGGCGAACGCCCAATGGCTGCACAAAACAGAAGTTTAGGACGTTTTCATTTAGATGGTATTCCTCCTGCACCTCGTGGGGTTCCTCAGGTAGAAGTTATTTTTGACATTGATGCTAATGGAATATTGCACGTAAGTGCTAAAGACAAAGGAACAGGAAAAGAACAAAAAATTAGAATTGAAGCATCAAGTGGATTAAGTGATGATGATATTAAACGTATGAGAGCTGAAGCTGAAGCAAATGCTGATGCAGATAAACAAGCAAAAGAAGAAGCTGAAAAAATTAACATGGCTGATAGCTTAATATTCCAAACTGAAAAACAGATAAAAG
>JBMOGB010000128.1:0-10690 GCA_049318585.1 Bacteroidia bacterium
TTTAGAAAAGCGGGGTGAATTTGTAATATAAAAGTATAACATTTTTTACACCCCAGCTTGAAGGTTTATAAAACCTCCTGTGTAACTTAAAAAATTACTTTTTATAGCCAATGTTTTATACCATTGTTTGCCAAATAATGAATCGTTTTCTTGTGCTTTTGCACTTATTGCAATAATTATAATTGTAATAATCGTAATTGTTTTTTTCATAATAAATAATTGGTGTTAAAATATAATTTCTTGTGTAATACCACAAGGCATTACAGGGTATTTTTTTTCAATAATTGGCCTTGTGTTTTTGTTTTGATAAAGCCTAATGGTGAAATAAAAAGTAGAATCGCTATTTTCAAAGTATAGTATTTCTTTTAATTCAAAAGTTCCCAAATCTTCTTTATTCCACATTCCTTTTAAATAAGGACTTTTATAAAAGGAACTGTTTCCAAACATATAAACATACAAAGAATCGGTTTCGGTAAAAAACTTATTATTTTTTATTTTTACTTTTATTGCATTTGTAAAGTTATAAGGAATATTACCTAAGTTTAAATTTTTACCTGTTGGTATGTTACTTATTAAAGTTTTTGTTTTAAACGAATCTGGTAAATATTTTGATAAACTAAACTTGGTTTGAAAACTGGTGTAAACATAGGTAAATTTAAAATAGCCATTACTATCTGTTGTGATGGTTTTGTCGTAACTATTGCTATTTTCAGTGTACGATACTGGAAAAGTAAACGAATAGTTTCTAAGTGGTGAATTGTCATTACAACTTTCTACCAATCGTCCCTCTATTTGATAAATTGGTGAGGGAGGTTCTGTTTCTATTTTGTTGCAATCTGCATTTAAGCAAACCAAAACAATAAAGAATGCTGTAATTATTGTTTTCATAAGTTTTTTGTTTTAAACCCTGCTGCATAGTGCAGCAGGGTTTTTGTTTTATTATTCAAAAATTATTTCTTGTGTTACACCACACGGAACAACTAGTGCATTCTTTGATTGAGGTACATTAGTCAAACTATTAATGAAAACCATTATGGTACTTTTTATAGAATCAGTATATGAGAATAATTGAGGTTGTTTGATGTAAATAAAACCTAAATCATCACTTGTTAATGGGCCTTTTATATATTTCCAAGTGTAAGGGTTTCCTCCTGAATATCTAATAATTAATGAGTCTTTATCCTTAATATTTTCAAATCCTTTAAATTTTAAAGAAATAGGAATAGTAAAGTTATAAGCAACATCTCCAAAGTTAATACTTTTACCTCCAGGTATTTTATTTAGAATCCCTTTACCTTGAGACTCTTCAAGTACTAGTTCTTTTCCCTTTAAAGTTGAATTTATGCTAAAAAAACCATTGCTATCAGTTTTGGCCTCTATCCTTCCTTGGTAATCATGTATATCATATAATATAAAATAATGATTTCTTTTCGGTGAATTGTCAGTACAGCTATTAACCAATCTTCCTTCAATTATAAAAAACTCATTTACTGGTGGGGTTTCTTCTACTTTATTGCAATCTGCATTTAAACAAAGCAATCCAATAAAAAATGCTACTGTTATTATTTTTATGTTTCTCATAACATTAGTTTATTAATAGTTTTACAGAATTACTTTCATTTGGGGTAGAAAGTAATACTACATATATGCCACTTGAAAGATTCAACTTAGCAGTATTTATACTTGTTTGGCTGTTGGAATTAGCTTTTTGTGTTTTCATATTTTTTATTTAGCCCACAAACTAAGTTTTAGCTTGTGGGCTTTTATTTTATTATTATTCAAATATGATTTCCTGATTTGTACCACAAGGAGTAATAACAAAGTCCTTTTTTTGAATTAAATTAGAATTTTCAAAGTTGTTTTTATATAAAAAAACAAATGAATTAGACAAGCTTTTATTGTCATATATTGGGTCTGCTTTAATATTAAACTGTCCTATATTTTCACTTGTAATTGGACCTTTTACTACAAAAGTATTGCCATATACACCTTGTACTTCAATAAAAAGTGAATCTTTGTAAGATAATTTAGTGAAGTTTTTATATTTAAATGTAACAGGTATTGTAAAATTGTAAGCAATATTTCCAATATTTAAATTTTTACTTCCAGGCAAATTGGAAAGAATATATCTACCACTACTCTCTCTCATTAATAGCGTTTTGTCTTTAAATTTTGAATAAAATTTAAAGTAACCATTGCTATCTGTAGTAGTAGATAATCTTTCAGCATAATTATACCCAACTAAATCGAATGATGAGTTTTTAATTGGAGAATTATCAGTACAACTATTAACCAATCTTCCTTCAATTATAAAAAAATCAGTTATTGGAGGCTTTTCTTCTACTTTATTGCAATCTGCATTTAAACAGAACAATCCAATAAAAAATGCTACTGTTATTATTTTTATGTTACTCATAACATTAGTTTATTAAAAGTTTTACAAAATTACTTTCAATTGGGGTAGAAAGTAATACTACATATATGCCACTTGAAAGATTCAACTTAGCAGTATTTATACTTGTTTGGCTATTGGCATTTTGGGGATATTGGTCTACCATAATTTCATATTTGCATTTATGCATGTGCAACTAAAACTATTAATTTGTAAATTGCAAGTTAAATTATTAAGTGCTTAAAAAATGAGTGCTCAATTATTAATACAAAAACTGGGTTTCTTATTGAGTTTACTCCATAATTGGATGAAAAAATAAAATTTGTTCATCCAATTTTTTTTTAAATATTCGATATAAAAATGATTATGTGTGTATTTTAGGGTGAAATTTATTGAGAAATATTTCCATAATCTGCGTTTTTACACTATTGAGTAGCAGAAAAAGTTGTTTAATAGCAACTTGCATGTGCAAGTAATGGTGTTTAACATTATTTATGACTACTTGCGCGTGCAAGTGGTCATAAATAACCTTGAATATGACTACTTGCGCGTGCAAGTTCATATATTTAAGCTTGAATATGCTTACTTGCTTATGCAAGTTTAAGTGTTTAAAGTTATTTATGCTTAAAGGTTAATTTGATTAACTGTAGCTATTACAAATTCTTAGTTTAAAATAAAAATATTACATATACAGACTGTATTCATTTATGTAATTTTTATATGTATACAAATAAAAACTTGCATGCTTAATAACTATTGATGTTATTGCAACACAATTTAACAATAAAAAAACGATGCTATTTAATTTTTCAGAAAACCCATTTGAACTAAAACGTATTGGAAATGCAAAATACAATGGTTTTACAAAAAAACATTTTAGTTACTTAACTGCAAACAATACTGATGGCAGTTTAACCCCATTTATTAACTTGCTTTCGGCTCCTATAACAGCCTTTGAAACTTGGATGAATACACACGATTCGGATGGAAATGTAAAGAAATCGAAAACGGAAAGTTTAGATGAAATTGAAAACAATTTTGAAGATTTTATAGATGAAGTTTGGGAAGAAGCCTCGTATAAATTTGCTAAAAAGAATCCTGAAATATTTGCACAATGTTTTCCTAGTGGAAAATCGGAGTATAATAATATTACTAGAGTAAATGCTGTTATGTTAATTACTAGAGTAGCCAATTTTTGTAAACTAAATAAAGCTGCTTTGCCGGCTGGAATGGATACAGATGCAAGTAATTTTTTATTAAATTATACCACCAAACTAACTGAACAACAAAATGAAATAGGTGGAGTAAAAGATGGAAGTTTGGAAGGAAAAACGTTAAGAGGTGTGGTGGCAAAGGAAATGAAAACAGTGTTTTTAAACCTTTTGCTCAAATACAAAGACAATGAAGAAGATGTTTTAAGATTCTATGACATGGAAACCGTTAATTATAACGTAAGACGAAAAGTGAAAGAGGTAGAAACCCCTCCTATTAAAGCCTAAATTTGCCAATAGCTGCCTATAGTTGATGTTTTTACCAACCAAATATGCGTAACAGGTGAAAATTAGTGTAGTTGGTGTGGATACCATAGGCGTTAACTTAAGAAGCAAAAAAAGAGAAAATCCATAGGAGTTTTAAATTAATAGCAACCAGTGAAACTGGTGGTAAAAGGTTGTGCTCGTTTTTTACAAAGGGTTAATCCCGATAGCTATCGGGACCGTTGTTACAAAATGTTTCGTTCCTCTGGAACTCAATGTTTATAAATGTTTACAAGAAAAAACTATACGTTAAGTAGACGCACGTGCTGAGGATACCAACCCCAGACAATGAAATTTTAAAAGCAAAGTTCCTCTGTAACTCTTTTGCCCAAGGTTGCCCGTTGTTGGTGTTTTAGCTAAGCTACTTCAATAACAAATTTTGCCAATTTTTGGTGTTTTTACCCACCAAGAAAAAATGTTACTAATACCAAATACCCATATAATTTAGTCCATTCTACTTTTTCTTTTTCATCAATACTTCTTCAAAAAATAGTTCCATAACTTTTGCTATGAAACGATTTTTGTTCATTGTCTTGATAAAAAATTACTTCGCATCTTTAGCCTAAATTATAAGAGCATTTGGTATAATGTAAAAAAGGCAGGTATAAAAGCATTATCCAAAAAGGAAACTTAGCATTTCATCTATTTTACTAATTTGAATAATTTTTATGCCATTGCTTTGCTTAGGTAATTTGTTAAATTTAGACAAATAAATGGTGGTAAAACCTAGTTTTTCTGCTTCACTTAATCGTTGTTCTATTCGGTTCACAGCCCTAATTTCGCCACTTAAACCTACTTCGCCCACAAAACATATTTTACTGTCAATGGCAATGTTTTCATAACTTGAAACAATGGCTGCTACAATGGCTAAATCTATTCCTGGGTCTTCTACTCGTAAACCTCCAGCAATATTGATAAACACATCTTGCATTCCCATTCGTAAGCCACATTTTTTTTCCAAAATTGCCAAAAGCATGTTCAATCTTTTGGTATCATATCCGTTGCTATTACGTTGCGGTGTGCCATAAACAGCTTGGCTAACCAATGCTTGAGTTTCAATTAAAAGTGGACGCATGCCTTCAATGGTGGCGGCAATGGTAACACCACTTAAAGCTTCATCTCGCTGGCTAATTAATATTTCGGAAGGATTAGAAACTTCTCGTAAACCACCATTTTGCATTTCATAAATTCCAATTTCACTGGTGCTACCAAAGCGGTTTTTGGTGGTTCGTAATATTCTATATACATGATGTCTGTCGCCTTCAAACTGTAAAACAGTATCAACCATGTGCTCTAATAATTTTGGCCCAGCTATGGTTCCATCTTTGGTAATATGGCCAATTAAAAAAACGGGAGTTCCTGTTTCTTTGGCAAACCTTATCATGTCGCTAGCGGTTTCTTTTACTTGCGAAATGCTTCCAGGAGTAGCATCTATTAACTCACTTTGAAGTGTTTGAATGGAATCTACAATCACAATATCGGGCTGAAGTTCTTGAAATGCTTTACCTATTTTTTGGGTAGATGTTTCGGTAAATAAATAACAATTATCGTTGGTAAAAGGTAATCGTTCGGCACGCATTTTTATTTGAGTATCGCTTTCTTCACCACTTATATAAAGCACTTTTAAACCATCGAACTGTAATGCTATTTGGAGTAATAATGTTGATTTGCCAATGCCGGGTTCGCCACCAATTAAAATTACAGAACCAGGCACTAACCCACCACCCAAAACCCTGCTAAATTCTCCATCTTTGAGCACCAAACGAACATCGTTTTTTTGCTCCACTTGATTAATAGGAACAGGTTTTAATGCTCTTTGAGTATTGCTTGATTCTTTCCAAGTACTTTTATAATCAATTTTTTCTTTGTGTACTACCTCTTCTACATAAGTATTCCACTCGCCACAACTGGTACATTTTCCAACCCATTTGGTAGATGATGCACCGCAATTTTTACAGAAGAAAGAAGTTGATGTTTTTGCCATAATATTTTCCAAAAATAACTTTAATTGCTGAAACAGAATTTATAAATTTATGCTATATTTTTAAAAACGAAATCTATGAAATTAAAGCATTGATTTAAAAGAAAGTTATTTGCGTTTTGGGAATTTCAAAAACCCTGTTGAAATAAAATATTTTATAAAGCAATATTTTTTTATATAATTTGTGGAACTAATTTTATGAAAAACTTAAAACTAATAACCATTTATTTTCTTTGTTTTGTATTGTTTTCTAATCATTTGCAAGCACAAATAGAAAGCGAAAAAGACAGTTTAGAATCATTATTGCCTTATGCTAAAGACAATCAAAGAGTAGATATATATATAGCTTTGGCCGAGCTAGTGAAGCAAACTGATACCAGTATGGCTATTAGTTATGCGCAGCAATCATTTAAAATTTCAAATAAAATTAGTTACGCAAAAGGATTAGCAGGTGCCTATTTAATTTTAGGATTCATAGACAGAAGTAGAAGTGATTATAAAAACGCAAAAATTAAATATTTGTATGCCATTTCTTACGCCATTAAATCAAACGATTTAAACACCCTTTCGTGGGCTTACCAAAACATGGGTAATCTTTATTATATTCAATCAGATTATTCAAAAGCAATGCGTTATTACATGGGCGCATTGAGCAAAGGCGAAAAATCAGGAAATCAAAGGCGTATTGCATTGGCTTATAATCAAATTGGTTCTTTATACATGGAGATAAAAGATACTTTTAAAGCCGAATTCTATTACACAAAAGCATATAATATTTTAAAAGATAAAGGTGATGAAATTGCATTTGCAAGAATTTCAAATAATTTAGGAAATATATATAAATTCACCCATAACGAAATGAGGGCTTTGTATTACTACAGTCAATGTTTAGAGGTTTTCAAGAAAAATAATTTGCAATCAGATATATCAACAGTGTTAAACAATATTGGTATGATTTATTTTTCGAAAAAGAACTTTAAAAAAGCTTACCAATTTGTAAATGAATCGTATAGTATTGATAGACAGAAAAACGATTATTACAATACAACTATTTCATCATTAAACTTATCGAGTATTTATTATGAAACAAACAAAATAGACAGTGCTTTATTTTTAGCTCTTCAATCGAATAAGTTAGCAACAGACAATAAATATAATTTAGAGTACAATGAAAGCTGTAAGCAATTGAGTAAAATATATGAGAAAAAAGGCGACAATGTAAAAGCATTATTTTATACAAAAGAAATTATAGATAAACCTATTTTAGATGCAAACAAAGGAGCAGAAATAGAGGGAATTAATGCTAATTATGAGAAGGCAAAAAAGGATGAAAAAATTAAATTGCTTGATGTTCAAAACAAAAAACATGAAATAAATATACAGGATAAAGAAGAAAGTGTTCAACATAAAAATGTGCTTTTATTAGCACTTGTTTGTGTAATTGTGTTTTTAATTTTAGTTACTATTTTAGCTGTTTACTTGCTTACACAGAAGAAAAAACGCATAACATTAGAACTTTCATTGGCTGCCAAAAGCAATATTTTACATAGAATAAACCAAGAATTACGTACTCCTTTAAACTCTTTAATTAACTATAGTTATTTGGCTAACGAAAGTAAAAATTTAACAGAATTACGTGAATATTTATCAGGAATAAATGCTTCGGGAAGCAACCTTACTTATAATATGAACAATATTGTAAGCTATTTACAAATAGATTCAAAAAACGATATAGTTGTAAATGCTCCATTTAATTTAAACGAAACACTTCAAAATATATTTACTGGTTTTCAAATTCAATGCAATCAAAAAAATATTTTGTTTTCTCAACTTATTTCGCCCGACTTACCCCATTTTGTAATTGCTGATAGTAATAAAATTACTACAATTGTACAAAATGTGTTGTGCAATGCTTTAAAATTTACTGATAAAGGTGTGGTGAAAATTGAAATTAAACTGCTTAAAACATTTAAAAGTCAAGACATTACTAAAGGTAGAATTAGTGTTTCGATTATAGATGAAGGTAGGGGTTTGAATGGCAAAAATATGAAAGATTTGATTTTTTCTAATTTAAAGAAAAATGCTGAAAATGACGGATTTGGATTAGGACTTTTTATTGTAAATAATTTTGTGAAAAACTTAAACGGAAGTTTTGAATTAACAAATAATGAAGTTGCTGGTTGCACAGCAAAAGTAGAGTTTGAATTACAAATTGATGAATCAAATTCATACAAACAAAGCTATATTTTAGACAATAAAACATTTGAAAAATTAAACGTTTTATTAGTAGAAAATGATTCAACAAATAGCTATACTTTACAAAAAATATTAGAAAGAAAAGGTCATAAAGTTACTATAGTATCAAAAGGAAAAGAGGTGTTTTCGTTACTGCATACATCAAAATTTGATGTGGTGTTATTAGATGTATGCTTATTTGATTTGAAAGGTATTGAGGTTGCAAAATTAATTCGTTTGGGTGGAGAATTTTCGCCTGATAAAGACATTCCAATAATTGGAATTTCGGCAAATGCTGACCCAATTGAAATGCAAGAATGTTTAGCAAATGGAATGAATGACTATATAACAAAACCAATAAATAATGAATTGCTTCTTCACAAAATGAATGAATTAGCAGGTTCTAAAACCAATGAAATGGTTTATATAAATTCATAGGTTTAAAATGTTTTATTTTATACGTTTCATTCCAGCTATTGCCAATTCGTAATTAGGATCGGCTTTTAACACAAATTCGTAGTTTAGTTTTGCGTTTTTAAAATCCTTTAAGGCCTCGTAACAAAGGCCGCGCATGTAATATGCTGGCAAAAAATCGTTCATCATTCTTACGCATATATCAAAATTATGGATGGCTTCTTTTAAAAATCCTGTTTCAAAATTGATATAACCTACATTGTAATAACACTCAAAATAATCGGCATTTTTTTCAATTACTCTTCCGTAATCAATCAAAGCCATTTTGTATTTTTTTTCACTTTGCCAAAAGGTAGCCCTAGCAAAAAATGCATCGACATCATTTGGTCTAATTCTAAGGCAAGCATTGATATATTCTAACGCTAATTTGTTTTTTTGTGCCAATAAAATTTTTGCTAAAATCATGTGACTGTCGTAGTCGTTATTGTCTAATTCTATGGCTTTTTGAAAATTAGAAATTGCTTTTAAAGTATCGCCAACATCTTTGTAATTCATGGCTCGCAGGTGGTAAGCGTATGCATTTGTTTTCTCTAATGCTATAATCGAATTGGCTAAATTGATTGACTTTTCATGCTCTTTGGTAATGTAATACAAATCGGCCAACTTGATTTTGGCATCAATAAATTCTGGTTGCAGAGCAATGGCTTTTTCGTAATTTTTAGCTGCTAAAATGGTTTTTGTTAAGCTATAATTGCTTCGTGCATACATGAAATAATACATGGCATTGCTCGAATCTAACGTACAAGCATCTTTAAAATCTATTTCTGCCCGATCCATAATTTTTGCTTCAAAATATTTGGAACCCCTCTCAAAATAAAATTCCGATTTGGTAGGATTAGCTTGAATTTTTTCGGAAATTTCCTGAACTCCAGCTTTTATTGCTATCGAATCAATATTGGAAGAAGATTTGGGTTTATTTGTATTGTTGCCGCAGGCAATAAAAAAAAGAGAAGCGAATAAAAGAAGCGTGTTTTTATACATTTTTGAAAAAATTTAGCCTAAATAAATTTAGTGTTTATTACAAGTCACAAAAAAACATAATTTTGTTGGCACGGTAACAATTATTTTTTCAATCTTTCAATCTTTTAATTTTTAATCCAAAAATGGCATTTTACTACAAACAAGGACAAATTCCTCCAAAACGACATACCCAATTTAGAAAACCTGATGGCAATTTATATGCAGAAGAATTAGTTTCTACAGAAGGTTTTAGCAGTTTGTATTCGTTGGTTTACCATTGTCATCCGCCAACTTTGGTAAAAGAAATAGGTGAAGCATACAGCATTGCACCAAAAGCAGCCATTGAAAAAAACTTACAAAACAGAAGTTTTTTAACTTTTAAAACTGCGCCTGAAGCCGATTATTTGAAAAGTAGGGTTTATGTGTTGTTTAACCGAGATGTGTATATTGCATCTGCTGCTCCGCAAAAAAGTATGACAGATTATTTTTTTAAAAATGCTGATGCCGATGAAGTAATTTTTATACATGAGGGTTCAGGAGTTTTAAAAACAGTGTATGGACAAATTGAATTTGAATATGGCGATTACCTAGTAATTCCTCGTGGTACCATTTACCAATTGCATTTTGCAACAGAAAATAACAGGCTTTTTATTACGGAATCATTTTCTCCTATTCGTCCGCCAAAGCGTTACTTAAACCAATATGGACAATTATTGGAACATTCACCTTATTGCGAACGCGATATAAAATTACCAGAACTTAAAGAAACATTTGACGAAACGGGTGACTTTAAAGTTTTGATAAAAAAAGAGGACATGATTTTTCCTTATACTTATGCCACGCATCCTTTTGATGCCGTGGGTTGGGACGGATTTCAATATCCTTATGGATTTAGCATTCATAACTACGAACCAATAACAGGTAGAGTTCACATGCCGCCTCCAATTCACCAAACTTTTGAAGGACATAATTTTGTAATTTGTTCGTTTGTTCCTCGTTTGTACGATTATCATCCTGATGCAATTCCTGCACCATACAACCACAGCAATGTTGATAGTGATGAAGTTTTATATTATGTAGATGGTGATTTTATGAGCCGTAAACATGTGGAAC
>JBMOGB010000129.1:0-10577 GCA_049318585.1 Bacteroidia bacterium
AATTCTGCTAAATTGTTTATTGTATAATTATTGAATCCAGGTAATAATTGCAAAGCAGCACGATGAACAATTTTTCCTTGAATATCTATGATATTGATAGTTGCATTTGAATTCAAATTACTATTTATCATTAAGGTGATATTGTTTTCAAACGGATTTGGAAATGCTTCTAATTGGTTGTTTCCATTGGCGCTAACCTTAACCACAATTACATCCGATTTGGCATTTTGCCCATCAAAATCAAATTGATTTAAACGATAGAAAAGAATGCCATTGTTTGCATTGCCATTCATGGCATCGTAATCGGTTAAATTGTAGTTGGAAACAATATTGCTATTACCCTTTCCTTTTATTTTACCAATGGCTTCAAAATGTATATTATCAACCGATTTTTCAACAATAAAATAATCGTTATTCAACTCAAAAGCAGTGGTCCAATTGAGTTCTACATCATTGTTTTTTACAAATCCATTAAATGAATTTAGCTTTACTGGCAATGGATAAGTAGTGTTTTCATCGGCACCCATGTAATAAAAAACAGTGTTCCTAGTTTGATTGTCTATATCTGTAATAACTCCTGCTATTGGCAAACATCTTAAATTAGCATTTGCAATAGACGAGCCTGTTAAATGTAAGTTACTTGTAGAGCTAAAAAACACTTGCAAATTGATAGAATTTAAGTCTTGTGTGGTAGCAGTTTTTAAAGTAGCTAAAGTGCTTTTATCAGCACTTCCAAAATAGGCCAACATGGGTTGTGTACCACCTGAATAATAATCGTTATAGTTTAAATTGGTAAAAGCCGATGCAGCCGAAAGCGAAGCAAAAGCATAAGCTTTAGAACCACTTCCATTGGTGTTTACTATTGAGTTATAAAATATATTGTTCCTAAAATTTAAACCCGATGTGCCAGTTCCAACATACATGGCAAAACTGTTTGTAGTGGTGGCATAACCAGCAAAACTTTCCGATAACCAAACAGTGTTATTATATAAATTTACTCCACCAGTGTTATTTAAAATTCCAATACCTATAATATTATCAGTAGTATATCCACTCCAACCATCGCCTCCAATTCTAGAAACAAAATTATTTATAATAGAAATATTACTGGTTAACGAACCTGTATTTACTATAATTCCTCTACTTCCATAACCCGAAGTTCCAATGTATCGGTTGTTATCAATTACATTATTTGATACAGTAATATTACTACATCCTGTTCCCAAAAATAGAGCAGGAGCATTGATATTTAAAGTAAGAATATTATAAATACTATCTTGGTAAACAATAGAATTGATAGCGTTAAATATTCTTATTCCTGTTAATGAAATATAGTTTGTAACAGTGCTTGAACCTATGCTGCTGTTGGTAATTCGTATATTATTGGCAGGGTTTCCGCTTACTCCATTTATATAAAAACCATAAGTAGCTTTTTCAACTTTTAAGTTGTTTAAAACAATGTTTTGATTATCGGCACCATCCACCCAAACACCTACATTATTATTGGTATTTGCACCACATATTACCGTTAAATTTCTAATGGTATCGTTACTTGCTCCCAAAGAAGTACCCAAACTCGAAACCAAAATAGTAGCGCTATTTGCAGTTGTTGAATTGGTGTTTATTATACTTAAATTTCTGGTGCTTCCAGAAATTGCTCCATCAATTATGATGTTTTTTGAACCATTTAATTTAAAAATAGCTACCCCATTGCTTCCCGTTATTACAGTATTTACAAGTGTAGGTTTAATGGTTATTTTATTGGTAATTGATGCGCCTGCAATGTTATTGATAGTTATAGGGAATGTTTCGCTATCGGAGTAATTATTGTTCACTAAATTGAATGTTACCGGACCGCTTACACCTTTTAAATTCAAATCGTTAATAGCCGCTGTTAAAGTTAAATAAATTCCTGACGAACCAACAGTATAAGTTCCATTTAATGGCAAAGGAGTAATTTGACTACTTGGATTATTGGTACCTGTTGCCGATTGATAAAATGAACTTGTTCCATTGCAATTTGCTTCATATATTCTAAAATAATAAGTAGTACCAGCAGTTAATCCTGTTACAGTAGCTACATTGCTATTTCCATTATAAACCAATTGCGCTCCAGTTCCGCTATAAACACTATTTGCAGTGGCATCAGTTCCATTTACTGGTGCTGTAAAACTATTTATAGTATTTACATAAACAACTCTTCTACTTCCGTTTCCATTTGTCCAATTTACATTCATTTGGTTGGCTGAAATATTGGTAAATGAAATACTACTTGCTTGAACAGTTGGCACAATACAATTTAAACTAAATCCATTGCTTGAAAAAAGTCCACGGCCATGTGTAGCAGCAATTACCATTTTATCGGAACTACGTATTTGAAGCATATCAACCCTAACATTGGCTAAGCCACTGTTTGATGAAGCCCAAGTTGGAGTAGTATTGCTAAAATTAACAGTTGCCCATACCCCTAATTCGGTAGCAAGTATTACTTCGTTTCTGTTTAACGGATTAAACAATGCCCAACGAATTGGCATATCGGGTAAATTTCCTTCTTTACTAACCCAACTAGAACCACCATTGGAAGTGTACCAAACTGAAGTAACTCCATAGTTAAAAAAAGTAACCAATAATTCGTTTTCATTGGCACCAATTTCTACGCACGAAATAGAACCAGTTGGGAAACTAGAACCAGTAATATTTGTAGTAGTTGGCGTACCATCGGCAGTAGTAACTTTATACAATGAACCTGCTTCTGTTCCAACAAATAATGTGCTGGAAGCTGTTGTATAAGGCGAAACACAAATATGACTCGCATAATCGGAAACACCAGTTAATGTTACAGTTTGAACCGATGAAGGTGTGGTGGTAATTGTTTTTATTCTATTTAAAGTTCCACTTCCTCGGCACGAATAAAGTATATGTAAATTATCATCGTAATCGCTAGGATTTATAAATCTTCCTGTGTTTTGATCGCTTGATAAATTACTTCCAAATGATACTCCACCATTGGTTGATAAATCGTAAGTATTATAAACGTAAGAAGTAATTTGATAGGTAGGATTTGTTTGGTCAATAAAACAATAAGCGCCATCGCCACCGTTAACTTCTGTTGTTGCATTTATTCCTGCTGTAGTAAATCGTTGCGAACCATTGTCCTGCGCACCTGCTAAAAACACATTGCTGTTACTAGTTGGATGAATTGCGCAAGCATAAAATTGGGTAACATTATAGTTTTTATTTCTTACCGAAATTACATTATTAGTAGCTGAAGTAGAAATAGAATTAGTGTAAAAAATGCCTCCATCGTTTCCAAACAAAACAGTAGAAGAAGAGCCCGGTTTATAAACAATTGCATGCTGATCGGCATGAACTTCGGAACACGACAATGAGCTTAAATTATTGTTATTACTCCATTTTGAAATTTGACTCCATGAAGTTCCGCCATTGGTTGACCTAAATAAATCAACGCCACCAACTAAAACAATGCTTGAATTATTTGGATCTACTGCCATTATTAAATCATACCAGGCTTGTCCTCTTGAAAAATCAGTGGAAGGTATATCAACATCGGCATCTACCGGCAAATTTATAGTTGTCCAAGAAGCACCAACATTGGTTGTTTTTTTCATGGTACTTACTTCAGAATTATCTTCAATTACTGCATATACATAATTACTGTCGGATGGCGCACAAGCTAACTCTACCCTACCATCTCCATTGGTTACTGTAGTTGTGTTCGAAACTGTCCATGTAGTTCCATTTGTAGATGTTAAAATTCGTCCTCCTCCAGCACCATATGGGCTTGATTTTGATCCAACCCAAATTCTATTATTTGCACTAATTTCAATATCGGCTGCCACATAATTATACGTTTGACTAGTAACTAATGGTAACACTTGAGTCCAAGTTGTTCCGCCATTTACCGAACGCTGAAGTCCGGCCGAAGCTGCTCCATGCCAACTACCGCCATAATATCCACCATCTACTGCTGCATAAATTACACTTGTGCTCGATTCGTTTCTAACCACTAAATCATTTACATAATAAAAACCAGTTGTGGATGAAATTTGACTCCAAGTTGAACCTCCATTAGTAGTTTTCCAAATACCAGCACCTCTGCTAGCAGATGAACCAAATCCTTCACCTGTTCCTACGTAGGCTATCAATGAATTATTTGGGTCAAAAGCAATACTTGTAATGGAAATATTATCCCAAAAATTGTTCACCGATTTCCATGATGAATCAACATTCGACACATCGTTATTGTACCATAAACCACCTGTAACTCCACCTGCCCACACTTTCTTTTGTGTTAAATCATTGGGGTCGTAAACAATAGCTCTTGTTCTTCCTCCAACATTATTTGGTCCTCTTTCTTCCCAAGGGGAATTGATGTTTCCTGGTGCCGATTTACCCAAACTAGCATTTCTAATTTGCGCTATAATTGCAGGCAATCTTTCGGGAGCTGGCCTTCCTAAAGCAGGGTCTAATGTTCTTAAAAAATCTTGTTCCCAAGCTAAGTCGGGTCTATCAGCTTTGTTTTTACCTTCCTTTTCTTTCTCTTCTTCACTTAATATTTTTTCTTCACTTTTTGGGTGGTTATTAAATGGATGTTCTTTTAAAAACAAGCTGTATTTTTCTCTGGCAGTTAATTGTTTTTCTGTTCCAAAATTGGTTGTTTTATTTTTATAAAATAAAACAACAGAAACAAGCATTATAAGTAGAATGCTAAAGGCAATAAGTAATTTTTTTTTCATAAGTTATTGTGTGTTTTTGTAATTTTCTATTATCAATTTTATCTTTTCATTATTGATGGTAATGATTATCCATGAAGGATAAAAATTTTGATTTATAATGATTGGATCTTCTATTTCTTTTATGATTCCCGATTTTGAATCGTCTGAAAAGCTTGGTGCTTTCTTTGATTTCAAATAATTGGATTCAATTTCAATAAAATTATCGTTGTTTTTTAAAATAAAAGGTAAGGATTTATTATTTACAATAAAGGAATCAACAGTAATATTAGCAGCTTTATTATTCAAGAATTCCACTCTAAAAATAATTCCTTTTCCTTTGCCCATGGCAGTTAAATAAGGCGTGTAAGTTGCTTCAGTTTCGTATACGTTTTTGTTGGATTGAGCTTTTATATTTGATTTAGAAGCACAACTAAATAAAACTAAAAAAGAAAACAAGAGTAAAATTATTGACTTCATAAATACCATAATTTAATGGTCAAATATAAATTGAATTTACACTTAAAAAATACTTTATTGTTAAGTTTTGTTAGGTAAATTGTTAATTTTACAATTGGTTCAATTTAACAGGAAAAACCTTGTTGCATAAATCACTACAAAAACTTCTTCCACCATTTTACATTTAGGCCAACATAAACGCCATCTTCCTTTATTTGAGTAGGATAAACATTCACATAATCGCCTTGATTGCCATTGCCTTTTCCTGTTCTTGGATTGTATTTATATCTGTGAATGGGACAAACTACTTGCTCGTTTTCATCGCATTTACCAGAACCAAGTGGCGCACCTGCATGCGGACATTTATCGTCCATGGCAAAATAACCATCGTGTAATCGAGTTAAGCAAATTCGTTGGCCTTCTATGTCTATTGTTCTTACTGAATTTAAGGCTTGAGGTTCGGTACCGTGTAATTTAAAATCGTAAACTTTGTAAAAATGTAATGCCATTTTTTAAATATGTGCAGTAAGTAATAAGTCTAAATCTTTGTGATAAATATTCAATCGTTTGCCAATATGTTTGTTAGTTAAATTACCTCTATAAACATAAACGCCATTTCTTGCACCCGCATTATTATATAAAAACGAAGGAATATCTTTGGCATCGGCAAGCTTTAATAGTAACGGTGTAAACACATTACTTAATGCATAACTAGCTGTACGGCAAACTCTACTTGTTATATTTGGAACACAATAATGAATTACTTCGTGTTTGGTAAATGTTGGTTTTTTATGCGATGTAGTTTCACTTGTTTCAAAAATTCCTCCTTGATCAATGCTAATATCAATAATTACCGAAAGTGGTTTCATATTGCTAACCATTTCTTCCGTAACTATTATTGGACTTCTACCATCTTCACTTCGCATACATCCTATCACTACATCGGCAGTTTGCAATGCTTTACAAATAATTTTTGGATGCAGTAAACTTGTAAAAATACTTTGATGTAAGTTTTCTTGAATCCTTCGTAATTTCGATAGTGAATAATCAAATACTTTAACTGTTGCACCTTTTCCCAAGGCTGCTTTTGCTGCATATTCGCCAACAGTTCCAGCACCAATAATTACTATTTCTGTTGGAGGAATTCCTGTAACACTTCCAAGCATTTCGCCTTTTCCACCAAAAGTAGAACTCAATAATTCATCGGCAATACTTATAGAAGTAGTTCCTGCTATTTCACTTAAACTTCTTATTACAGGAAACAATCCATCTTGATCTTTTAAGTTTTCGTAAGCAATGGCAGTTATTTTTTTTGCCATTAATTCCTTCATAAATGCACTGCTTTTACTGGCATGTTGCAAAGCCGAAATTAACAAATGTTGTGGAGTTAACAGTTTAATTTCTTCTTCAGTAGGCGGTTCTACTTTTAAAATAACATTGGCTTTAAAAAGTTCTTCTTTGCTATGGCAAATTTTAGCACCAGCTTCACTAAAATCATTATCGGTAAAGTGTGCATTTTTTCCTGCTCCCGACTCAATCCAAACTTCATTTCCGTTATTAACTAACAACTGAACCGATGAAGGTGTGAGTGGAATTCTACCTTCTTGCAAGGTAGTTTCTTTGGGTACACCTATGTATAAAGTATGATTGGTATTACGCTTTTCAAGCAATGCTTCTTTGGGTTGAAGTGATGCTTGTTTTGCTAATTCTGAAAATCCAAAATGTTGATCCATGATTTGTGTTTGGGCAATATTTCAAAAATAACAGATTTATGGAAAATTGCAACAACAAGATTTTGATTGAAAATTTTATTGTTGAACAATCAAGGTTCTAGTGATGGAGCTATTGTTACCAAAGCTGTTTTCAGTAAAAACCACATAATAATTACCTGGTTTATATTTCGATAAATCAATTTGGTATGTTTTTTTTTCTTTTTGATTAATTATCAAATATTTTTTTTCAAGAAAATAACTTGGAGGAGTACCTTTAATCTCTTCCATTAAATTACCATTTTCGGTAAGTATTCTTATCAAATTTGCATCAGTTTCTATTGTAATATTTCCCTTTGCTGGGTTAGGGTACACCTTTGCAATCATATCACTTCGATCGTTGTTATATTTAATATATCTAACCGGAATATTATGGTTCATGCTTTCAAACAACCATAAATAACAAGTTTTAAACATGGTGGACCAAAATGTTTCGCTATGAACGCCTTTTAGTTTTGCATCTAAATTTACTTCTGAATCAAAAAAATCAGCTTTTTCTAACAAAAAACTTTGTAGTTTTTCACTTGTTTCTGGCTTTGCAATGCTGTCGTTATAACCAACTGTAATATAAACTCGTGTTGGTCTTTTACGTTTATTATTTTCAATAAAACTATACAATGAATCTTGGTGAGAAAACATAGGCGAAAACAAACCAATTTTGCTAAAACTATAAGGATATTTCAACCCAACGGTTAACGCCAATTGAGCATATTTTCCTGCTCCAATAATTGCATAATAATCGGCATTTATTTTGGTTTTATAAGCTGAATCAATATGTGGTCGTAATTCGTAATTGATAAATAATCCAACATGTTTGGCTAGTGAAGTATCATTTGCACCAAAGCCTTTATAAAATAAATCTGTTTCCCTATCAGCTTCATTTTTCAAACTTTCAACACCTACAACGATACAGCCATTGTCGTTTTTATATTGCATTGATTTAAGTGTTTCATCTATTCGCCATTCAGTATTATCGGCAGTATAATTATCAAATAGGTTTTGACCTTGTAAAGCATAAATTATGGGAAATTTTTTTTGCTTATCGGTATAATAATCGTTGGGTAAATAAATCCATATTTTCCTAGCACTACCAAGGAATTCGGAATAAAAACTATCACTTAAAATTTCAACATTACTATTGTCGGAATGATGCTTTTTAAAGTCTGACCAATTAGCAATATTCACCAAAACATTGCCTTTTGTTTTAGGCAAAATTATTCGGTTTTCTATTTCATTAAAACCAGCATCTACTTCAATTTTATTGTTCGAAAATCGTGCAATTTTATAAAAAAAAGTATCGCTCAAATTGGGCAATTTTAAAACCCAATCGTTTTTTACTTTCTTAAATAAAAAATTGCTATCACTTGCATTCCAATCATTTTGCTCGCAAATAATTGAAAACCGTGCATGAACAGGTGTGTTTGAAGGCAGTGATTTGATGCGCAAAACCACTTGAGCTTGGGCATTTACAAAAACATAAAACAGTAAAAGTGTAAATATTTTATTCATGTATTTGAAACGTAATTTTCCTTTTTTTATTTTAGTAAAACTAGCAAATTACAATTCAAAATACAATTTCTTTTACTTAAGCTTTTTCATTCTAATTGATATTCGTTTCGTTCGATAGCTATAGGACTTCACTCAACGACCGCGGACATTGAGCGAAGTCTAAATGTGTTTTCTTTATTTAAAAGACATTGGTTCAAAAAAACATTTATAGTTCCATCAATTCCTTATAGTCAATTCCCATATGAGAATTATGATAAGTGCATTTGCCATTTTCTATCACCAAAACCTGTGGCGATTCATGTTCAATATTCCATTGTTTGGCAATGCCATTTGAAATATCTCTATGAGCAATTAAGTCTAAATAAAATGGTTTTACTTTCACAGAATCAGTTTCATTATTCCAGTTTCTTTCCAATCTATTCAACGCACTAGAACTAATACTGCAACGCGTACTGTGTTTAAATATCATTATTTTTTCCGCACTGGAAGCTTCGTTTATTTCATCCAATTGAGAAATATCGGTCAATTTATTCCATTCCATTTTGTACTAATGTTTGGCAGTATTACTTTTTGTAAATTTACTTTTTAGTTTTACAGCTGGAACCCAAATTTTTGAAAGTAAGTACTTAATTGGATTGTCTTTTTTAACATGCCAAACTGTAGTTCTTGCTGCTTCCATGTTTGAATCATGAACTGTATATGCATAAGCTGCTATTGATGTTCTGGCAGTTCCTTCTGGAAAATTAATGGCATCATATCCATGTAAAGTGTAGCTTCTGCAATGCATAATTGCTAACCTATTAAATGGAACTTCTACTTCAGTTTTTACACCTGTTCTTCCATCTTCTAACTTTAAATTCCCTGCATAACTTTGCTTCCAATCCTTATTTATATATAACAATAAGTTTAAATTTCTATACCAATTATCGTGCAAAGGATGGTAGTTAAAATCGGCATGCATGTCTAAAAAACTGCCTTCTTTTCCTTGGTGAATTCCTCCACCATAAAAAGTTTTATCTACAAAAACATCTTCATTGGTAACGTACTTTAACCATTCTTGAAACCTATCGCTGATAAAATCATTGTATAACTCTAAAAAAACACCACCTAATTCATGATACTTCGATTTTTCGAATTTGTTTTTAGCAAATACATAATCAGCGCTGGCGGTTTCTATTTCAGGAATATTGTTATAAAGTTCGGTAAGTTTTTCTTCATCGCAAAGTCCATCTATTCCAATATGCGGAAATGGTTGTGCATTCAAAAACTGCTCTCTATAGCTTTCTTTATTGGCTTCTATTTTATCAAAAAGAATCATTTGTGTAGTAAAATTATTGGCGCAATATAAAACTCTATTGCTATTATAACATGCAACTAAATCGTAAAATTTAATTATTCATTTTTATCTTTCCATACAAACTTAACGGATTCATTCTCATCACTTTCTTCCACATATTTTTCCGAAAAAGTCAATCCAATTTTCTCTAAAACATTAATAGAAGCAATGTTTTCAACATCTGCTCGTCCAATAATATTGGGTAATTTCAATTTAACTCCATATTCCAAAACAGCTTTTGCCGATTCTGTTGCATAACCATTTCCCCAATATTTTTGAATAAAACGGTAACCTAAATCTATTTCATCATCCACTTTTTTAAGTCCACACCAACCTATAAATTCATCATTTTCTTTTAAATGACAAGCCCATCTTCCAATATTATTTTCGTATTGAGGCAGTAAAATATTGGCTAAAACATAAGTGGATTGTTCTACACTATTCCAAGGAATTGGATCGCCAACATACTTATTTATGTCTGGGTCTTGGTGCATTTCATGCAATAATTCAGCATCGTTTAAAGTAAATTCTCTTAGATATAATCGTTCCGTTTCAAGTCTAATTTTCATGTTGCCAAAAATACATAGAAAAGGCATCAGTTGTTTTGCCACAGATTCACAGATTTAATAAAAACCATATAAGTAATTGCTTCTGTATAAATTATTGCAAATTTATTTCTCTAAATTACATTTTTTTTAAGAAATAAATCTGTGAATCTGTGGCTATTCTTAAGTTCAATTGCAAATCTATTTCTCTAAATTACATTTTTTT
>JBMOGB010000130.1:0-10553 GCA_049318585.1 Bacteroidia bacterium
TGGCGAACGTGAAACAGATACTGATTTATTAATTGAAAAAATTAAAGAACACCAACTGCCAATGGAAGCATTTGAATGGTATTTGGATTTGCGTAGGTATGGAAGTGTGCCGCATGCAGGCTTTGGATTAGGCTTAGAGCGTTTGGTGACTTGGATTTGTAAATTACCTCACGTTCGTGAAAGTATTCCTTTTCCTAGAATGTACGGACGTTTATTGCCTTAGTATTTTAACTAAAAAGTAGGATAAAATGAACACTAATTTGAATACAATATTTTCAATGAAAACAGTTACAAAAAAAAGTTTTGTAACTGTTTTTGTTTTGTCTTTATTTTATTCAAATGTGTTTGCCCAAAAAGATACCAATTACATTACACAGTTTGAACGTCCATATAATATTCAAACAAATACTTGGTTAAATGATTTTGGTTTTTATATCAATCCTCCTAGGTTTTCGGAATCGAAAGAAGTTATAAAATTAACGCCAAACATTAGTTTACAAACTGGCGTTAGTTTGGGTTTAAAATATGTTACAGTAGCTTTTGGCGTTCAAATTCCAAGAACAAATGGCAATGAAGGACGTTTTGGAAAAACCAATTATTACGATTTTTCATTCAGTTATTATCAAATGTGGGGCGGTGGCGAAATATATTCTCGTTCCTTCAATGGTGTTTACCGAACACGGGGAAATGACACTACCGTATCAATTAGGCCCGATGCTAAAATTGAGGATCATGGTTTAAATTTTTTCTATAATTTTAACTACAAAAAATTCTCTTACAGAAGTGCGCTTTCCATGGCCGAGTTTCAAAAAAAATCGTCTGGATCGTTCTTAGTTTTGTGTAATGTTGGCTATAAATCTATCCGAGCTGATTCTTCTTTAATTCCTAATAATATAGACAGTATAAAAAACTATGGCGAACTCACGGGAATGAATTATTTGCGCCTTTGGCGATTAAATTTTAGACCAGGATATGCCTATAATTTTTGCTTAAAAGGTGGTAAATGGTTTGTTTCACCTTCAGCCTTTTTGGGATTGGGTATTGCAGGTTATAAAACAAATAATCTCAAAGATTTTGAAACAGGAACCAGTTTAGAATTTGATACACATGCTAAATTATCGATTGGTAAAAACGGACATAAATATTTTTGGAATCTTTTTGTTACTTACGATGGTAATTTAAATGCTTTTGGCTATCCAAACTTTGTAGCTTTTCAATCAACCAGCATTGGAATAAACGCAGGTTATAGATTCTATAAACTAATTCCTAAAATAAAATGGTTGTAAAAATAAATAATTAAAATTAATTGGCTTTTTATTAGTACGTTGCATTCTCAAATTTTACTAAAATGAAAGCGCTTTCAAAAAAAAATATACTTATTATAGTTTTAAGTATATCCATTAATTTTTTATTTGCTCAAGCCCCTACCATTACTTCATTTAACCCTGCTTCTGGTTCCATTGGAACATTAGTTACCATTACGGGTACTAACTTAAACAACTTAGATACCATCAAAATTGGTGGTGTTTCAGCAATAAAGATTTCTGCTAAAACCGATACACTTGTTGCCATGGTAATGCCTGGGGCAATCACTGGAATTATTTATTTAAGAAATAGTAGCGGCAATGTAACTAGTGGAAGTGTTTTTACTAAAATAGCGAGTGTTCCGCCAGGAAGACAGCAAGGTGGCAAACTGGTTGGAAGCGGTGGCTCAACAGTTGCTTATTACAGTCCTGTTTCAGTATCTGCAGATGGTAACACTGCCATTGTAGGAGGTTTTGGTGATAATGGCAGTTTAGGCGCAGCTTGGATATTTACCAGAAGTGGAACAACTTGGAGCCAACAAGGAAACAAATTAGTAGGAACTGGTAATATTGGTGCATCTCAACAAGGAACAGCTGTTAGTATCAGTGCTGATGGAAATACAGCGATCATTGGTGGTCCAAATGATAGTAATAACCTTGGTGCTGCTTGGATTTTTACCAGAAGTGGAACCACATGGAGCCAACAAGGAAATAAATTAGTTGGTTCGGGAAGTATAGGAACAACCATTTTTCAAAGTCAATCAGTAAGTATCTCTGCTGATGGAAATACCGCCATGATTGGAAGTAGTTGGGATAATAATTATCAAGGAGCAGTTTGGGTTTTTACAAGAAGCGCAGGAATTTGGAGTCAACAAGGTAGTAAACTGACAGGTTCTGGTGCTACTGGGTCACCATATTTTGGAACATCACTATGCCTAGCTGCCGATGGTAATACTGCCATTGTTGGTGGTCCTAACGTTAACTCAAACCTAGGAGCAGCATGGATTTTTACTCGCAGTGGTGGAGTTTGGAATCAACAAGGAAATAGTTTATTGGGAACAGGATATACTGGTGCTGCTCGTCAAGGTACATCAGTAAGTTTATCGGCCGATGGCAACATTGCTTTGTTAGGAGGAATTAATGACAATGCTGGACTTGGAGCTGCTTGGGTTTTTACCAGAAGTGGAACCACATGGAGCCAACAAGGAAACAAACTAGTGGGTACAGGAAGTGTGGGAAGTAGCGTATATCAAGGTTATGCTGTCAGCTTATCGGCCGATGGTAATACCGCTTTAATTGGCGGACGAAATGATAATAGTAATCAAGGTGCAGCTTGGTTATTTACTAAAAGCGGAACTGTTTGGAGCCAACAAGGCAACAAATTAGTTGGTATAGGAAATGTTGGTGCTGCTTGGCAAGGAAACTCAGTAAGTTTATCAGCCGATGGTAATACCGCTATGATTGGAGGTCCTCAAGACAACAGTAACAAAGGGGCTAATTGGATATTTAATGGAGTTCCTTTTTCAACAAATGCAAACATCAATTCATTAACTATTAGTTCGGGTATTTTAAACCCTGTATTTACCCCTGCTTATTTGAGTTATACAACTAGTGTGAGCTACAACACAACAAATATTACCGCCACTTTAACTCTTGAAGATACCACAGCAAGGATAAAAATTAATGTGAATGGTGGTGCATACATATCAGCTACAAGTGGCAATCCATCTGATACTTTATCTTTAAATATTGGCAGTAATACCATCAATATAAAAATTATTGCTCAAGACACTACGATAGTTAAAATGTATACGATCACTGTGACTAGAACTGTTACACCAACCATCACTTCTTTTACGCCAAATATAGGTTATATTGGTTCTTTAGTTAGCATTATTGGTACTCATTTAAATGCTATAGATACGATAAAAATTGGAAGTGTTTCGGCAATAAAAATTTCTAGTACTGATACTAATTTAGTAGCCATGGTTATGCCGGGAACAATTTCAGGAAATATTTTTATTTCAAATACATCTGGAAATACAACCAGTAATAACACTTTTACTAAAATAAACAGCATTCCACCTAAAAACCAGGAAGGAGCCAAAATAGGACGAGCATACGACAGATATTTTAGTCCAACATTTGGTAATTCAGTTAGTGTATCTGCAGATGGCAATACTGCTGTTGTGGGATTAGCTGGAGATTATAATGGCACAGGTGCTGTTTATATTTATAACCGAAGTTCGGGAATTTGGAGTCCACAAAGCAGCAAATTAGTCGGTACCGGTGGTAGTCAAAACAGAGGACGTTCTGTTGCTATTTCTGCCGATGGTAATACTGTCATTGTTGGTTCATGTACTAATAATATTTATAATAATCCCCCATTTGGTGCAATCATATATACACGAAATGGAAGTGTTTGGAGCCAACAAGGAAATTTTTTAGTTGGAACTGGCATGGTAATAGGCACTGCTATAAGCCAAAGTGTTGCAGTTAGTATTTCGGCAGATGGAAATACTGCCATTATAGGAGGTTCGGGTGATTATTATTATCAAGGTGCTGCTTGGATTTTTACAAGAACTGAAGGAGTTTGGAGTCAACAAGGTAGTAAATTAGTAGGAACAGGAGGCAGTGGAGTGCCTTATCAAGGTTCATCTGTTTCAATTTCTGCCGATGGAAATACGGCCATAGTTGGTGGATATGGAGACAATAACAGTACTGGTGCGGTTTGGGTTTATACTAAAAACGGAAACGTATGGAGCCAACAAGGAAATAAATTAGTAGGTACAGGAAATTGGGGTTCATCCAATCAAGGAAGTTCAGTAAGTTTATCGGCTAATGGTAATACAGCCATGGTGGGTGGATTTAGTGATAGCATGCAAATGGGTGCGGTTTGGGTTTTTGTTCGTAGTGGTGGAATTTGGAGACAACAAGGAACTAAAATATTAGGTTCAGGAGGTTCAGATACTGCCTGTCAAGGAATTTCAGTTTCATTATCAGCCGATGGAAATACAGCCTTAATAGGTGGTTATAAAAATAATAATACTAAAGGTGCCACATGGGTTTTTACTCGGAATGATTCTGTTTGGAGCCAAAGCGGAAATAAATTAGTGGGAACTGGTGGTACATGGCATGCTAATCAAGGAAGTTCCGTAAGCATTTCTGCCGATGGGAATACAGCAATGATTGGTGGCCCAAATGATTCATCAGGACAAGGATTGGTTTGGGTCTTTAACGGTCCCTTATCTACCAATGCAAATTTAAATGCTTTGTCGTTGAGCGCTGCAACAATTACGCCCGTTTTTACAGTTAATACCCTAACTTATTCTGCTTCAACAACGGCTACAGCTACCACATTTATTGCAACCAGAGCTGATTCAAATGCAAGCATTCAATACAGCATAAATGGAGGAACATATATTACAATTTTAAGCGTAAATCCTTCTGGATTATTATTGTTAAATGTTGGAAATAATATTTTAAACATTAAGGTTACTGCTCAAGATAGTTCGGTTACAAAAATTTACACCGTTAATATGATTAGAAATCTGATTGCACCCAGTTCCATGAGTTATTCCCCTTCAAATTTTATTGCTATCAGAAATACTTCAAACATTAGCAGTTCGGTAACTTATTCAGGAGATTCTATTACTAATTTTAGCATTACTCCAGCGCTACCAAATGGTATTAGTTTAAATACAACAACAGGTTTAATTAGTGGCATTCCAACTGTTACATTACCACAAACAGTTTTTACCATTACTGGAACTAATATTAGTGGAAGTACTACTGCTAATTTTATATTGACAGTAAATAACATTGCTCCAACAAATTTAAAATACAATGATTCCATTATTGTTGCAACTAGAACCATCACCAACATAAATAGTGCTGCAACTTATTCGGGAGATGCTATTGCAAGTTTTAGCATTACTCCAGCGCTACCAATAGGCGTTACTTTAAATACTACAACAGGTTTAATTAGTGGAATACCAACAGTAATATTGCCACAAACCATTTATACTATTACTGGAACTAATAGTGGAGGAAGTGCAACTGCTAATTTTAAATTAACAGTAAATAGCATTGCTCCAAGTAATTTAAAATATACTGATTCAATAGTTGTAGCGACAAGAACCATTACCAACATAAATAGTTCTGCAACTTATTCAGGAGATGCTATTGCAAGTTTTAGCATCTCTCCAAGTTTACCAACTGGTGTTAGTTTAGATACAGCCACAGGTTTAATTACTGGTATTCCAATGATAAATTTACCTCTTACTATTTTTACTATTACTGGAAGTAATTCTGCTGGAAATACCACAGCAAGTTTTACACTAACTGTTAATCCTCCTCTAGCTATTCAAGAAGTAAACCATGCGTTTGCTAATATCAATTGTAAGCCAAATCCATTCAATCATATTCTAGAAATTAGCTATAAAAGCAATACCAAGGAAACAACAAAATTAATTATAACGGATGCTGTTGGTAAAGAAATTTTTACTAAAAATATTCTAAGTGTTATAGGTGAAAATATAATTACTATTGATGAATTGACTTATCTAAAATCAGGCATTTATTTTGCTCGTTTGGCTAATAATAATGGGTTAAGTCAATCATTTAAATTGGTGAAGGAATAAAGTATTTACCAATGCCTTCGCTTAAAATGAAGGCATCGGTTTAAATCAGGGAGGAAACCTGTTTTATTATCAGCTAAAATTCTTGAACATGTTAAAAAGTAATTCAGACAATTGGAGTTGCTGATTGCTTTACAAACAATATCAAAAATTGTTTAAACTTGCACCATTCCATGACAAAAAAAAACATCCTATTTATTCTCTTTTTTATAACGTTTTCTTCTTTGGCTTTTAGTCAATCGAAATTAGAAAAAATGTTGGATAAAATGTACGATAAAATAGAAGGCGATTCGGATAAGCCAAAAAAGAATTCATTTTTTGCTGTTCCTATTTGGGGTGTTACACCAGAAACTGGCTGGCAAATTGGACTTAGTTTAATATACCTAAATCGTCAATTTAATGATTCCGTTTCACGACCATCACTATTTAGATTAAATACTCAATATACACAACTAAATCAGTATACCATTAGGCCATATATTGATTTATTTACCAAAAACAACAAGTATAATATCAAAGCAAGTTATACTTTCAAAAAGTTCAATGAATATTATTGGGGTATAGGAAACGAAACACCAAATTCTAATAAAGCCTTGTACGATTTTTCACAAAACAGATTGCAATTGCGCATTACAAAACAAGTTGTTAAAGGCATTTATTTAGGAATTCAATCGGAACAGAATTTAACAAACGATTTCAATTTTAAAGGCAATCCATTATTCGAAAAAAAAGAAGTTATTGGCAATAACGGTAGCTTTACTTCAGGCTTAGGTTTGGTAGTAAGTTTTGATACCAGAAACCAAATTTATTACCCCACCAAAGGACATTTTATTGACATTACAACACTGTTTAATCAAGCTGTTTTTGGAAGCGATTTTAACTTCAATAACTTAAGCATAGATGCCCGAAAATACTTTAATCTTTGGAATGAAAATGTTTTGGCTTTACAAGGTTTTGCCAACTTAAACGATGGTAATATTCCTTTTAAACAATTGGCTACAATTGGCAGTGAATCATTCATGCGAGGGTATTATAATGGTAGGTTTAGAGACCATCATGCCATGGCATTTCAGGCAGAATTACGCAAAAAAGTTTGGGGTCCCATATCGATTACTTTCTTTGGTGGATTTGGAAATGTAGCCAATCAAAGTTCCTTATTATTTACCAATATCAAACCTAATTATGGAATAGGTTTTAGGGCCATTGCCATTAGGCGTGAACATGTAAATATTAGAATAGATTATGGACGAGGAGAAAACGGAATTCAAGGTTTTTATTTTACCATGAACGAGGCTTTTTAGTTTTTAAAATCATGTGGCTAGTTATATTTATTTGACAAAATGTAAAAAATACTTGACAAATAGTTTTATTTGTTTTACATTTGTGTCAACAATTTTAAAAAA
Source organism: Bacteroidia bacterium (assembly GCA_049318585.1). Classification (GTDB taxonomy): domain Bacteria; phylum Bacteroidota; class Bacteroidia; order UKL13-3; family UKL13-3; genus JAAFJM01. The sequence goes on from JBMOGB010000130.1 coordinate 7,348, forward strand.
TAAATATTATGAAAACACGTTATTTGTTTCCTTATTCATTCAAAAAAATTGGATGGATCATGTTGATTCCCGCTTGCATTTTTGCCTTTGTAGTTTATGTTTTAGACTATCAATTTTCATTTCTGAATGTGAAAGTATTTGCTATTGTAGATAGTGAGATATTTATATCTTCCAATAACTTTACCATTACTACCAATAATATTACCGATGAACTTTTGGGAATATTTATTATTATTGGTTCTTTATTTGTAGCTTGCTCGAAGGAAAAAACAGAGAATGAATTTATAGCTCAATCGCGATTGGAATCATTGCTTTGGGCTACTTACATCAATTATAGTTTATTGTTAATCGCTACGATTTTTGTTTATGGAATGGACTTTTTTTCAGTTTTGATATTTAATATGTTTACCCACCTACTTATTTTCCTAATTAGGTTTAATTATGTACTTTATAAAAATAATCAAGCTGTTCATAATGAAAAATAATATTCGGATAGAAAGAGCCATTAAAAATATTACTCAAGATGATTTGGCTAAATTGATTGGTGTGAGCAGGCAAACTATTAATGCCATGGAAGCAAATAAATATGTGCCATCCACAGTTTTGTCACTTAAAATAGCCAAGATTTTTGACAAAAAAGTAGAGGATATTTTTAGTTTAGATGACAATGATTAATAAAAAATAGCTGATTCAAATAATGAATCGGCTTTTTTTTAATTAGCACTTGCTACACCATGAATGGCATTGCTAATGGCTAAAATTAATTCAGGATTTTTTTCAAAAGCATTACCAACAACTACTACATCGGCACCAGCATTGGCGGTAGCCAAAGCCTGTTCAATACTTTTTATTCCACCACCAATAAATAGTGGTAAATCTATTGCATTTTTGATATCTTGAATCATGGAAGTAGAAATAGGATTATTGGCGCCACTTCCTGCGTCCATATACATTACTTTTAGTCCTAACATTTCGCCTGCCATTGCGGTGCAAACTGCAATATTGTTCTTATCGGCTGGAATAGGTGTAGTATTACTCATGTACATTACACTAGTAATATTTCCACCATCTACAATCATGTAAGCCGTTGGAATTACTTCAATCCCCGATTTTTTTAAACCAGGCGCAGCCAATACATGTTTACCAATTAACAAGTCTGGATTACGGCCGCTTATCATACTTAAAAATAAAATAGCATCGGCTTCATCGTGAACTTGCATAATGTTTCCAGGAAACAATAAAACAGGAATTTCAGTTACCGATTTAATTATAGAAATGCTTTTATTCCAAAATCCATTGGTAATTAAACTGCCTCCAACCAATATCAAATCTACTTTTGCTTCATTGCAAAGCTTACAAGTTTGAATCAATTGTGCTTCGTTCAAAATACTGTCTGGGTCAATTAAAACAGCCAATTGCTTTTGCTTATTTTGCCTTTTTAGGTTTAAGTTATTTAGTATTTGTTTTGTCAAAATAATAATGGCTTTCTGTATTTACCATACCTAGTTAGGTTTGGTATAAATGTTTTTATGGCAAATAAAGTAATTTTTTTTGGTAAACAATAAAGTCATAGTCAATTATTATATAATTAGTTTTATAAAATCAATTGTTTAAAGGCATTTTAGGAATTATTGACTTTTATAAGCAAAAAAAACTTTTTACAATTCATTGTATTTCAGTTTTTTTATTAAATCCAATTAATATAATTTACAACTATTTGTTTGATGGATAATTGTATTTAAAAATAGACAAAAGTATTACAACTTGTTTACTCCCAAAACGCTATAAACCTTATCAACATTGACATTTTTTTTGTGAAAAAGTACCTTATTCACAGCCTAATATTCAATGAATAAAGCCTTCGCAAGGCACCTAAAAAAAATATGTGGATATACCAATTTGATTTAGTGTTGTGAACCTCGCACTTTTGATTGACCCATTATCGCTATAATTTAAATATGTAAAATAAATTTTAGCTTTAGTAGTTTATTTAACAAAAATACTAGTCAATAAAACAGTAAAATACATGAGTAAGTTAACCACAAAAACCAACGAAAAAAAAGGACTAAAAATTGAAAGACATTTTACCAAAGAAGGGGTAAGTCCTTATGATATGTTTGAATACGATTATAGAACTTCTATAATAAAAAACACCAATGGTAGTGTGGTATTTGAATTGAAGAATGTGGAAGTTCCTAGCTCGTGGAGTCAAGTGGCTACTGATGTTTTGGCTCAAAAATATTTCAGAAAAGCAGGTGTTCCTCAACCCGATGGAACACTTGGACAAGAAACAAGTGTAAAACAAGTGGCACATAGAATGGCTCATTGTTGGATGAAATGGGGAGAAGAATATGGTTACTTTGAATCAAGAGATGATGCGCAAATTTTTTATGAAGAAATGGCATTTATGATCGTTGGTCAATATGCTGCGCCAAACTCTCCACAATGGTTCAATACAGGTTTGCATAGCTCGTATGGAATTACTGGAAAACCACAAGGACATTATTTTGTAAATCCTAGAACTGGTGAATTAGAAAAATCGACTTCGGCTTATGAACGCCCACAACCTCATGCTTGTTTCATTCTTTCGGTTGATGATGATTTGGTAAACGATGGCGGAATTATGGACCTTTGGGTGCGTGAAGCCAGAATATTTAAATATGGTTCTGGTGTAGGAACCAATTATTCAAAAATTAGAGGAGCTATGGAAAAGCTAAGTGGGGGTGGAACTTCATCGGGCTTAATGAGCTTTTTGAAAATAGGTGATAGAGCTGCTGGTGCAATCAAATCGGGTGGAACTACACGTAGAGCAGCTAAAATGGTTTGCTTAGACTTAGATCATCCTGAAATTGTAGAATTTATTAATTGGAAAAAAGACGAAGAAAAGAAAGTGGCAGCTCTCATTGCCGCAGGCTATTCAAGCGATTATGAAGGCGAAGCTTATGCAACAGTTTCTGGTCAAAATTCGAATAATTCAGTACGCATTCCGCATGAATTTTTTACTGCTTTAAACCAAGGAAAAGATTGGGATTTAAAGGCTCGTTCAACAGGTAAAACCATTAAATCAATTCCTTCTCAAAAAATGTGGGATATGATAGCTGATGCTGCTTGGGCTTGTGCCGATCCTGGTGTGCAATACGATTCAACCATTAACGAATGGCATACTTGTCCTGAAGGTGGAAGAATAAATGCTTCTAATCCTTGTT
>JBMOGB010000131.1:0-10549 GCA_049318585.1 Bacteroidia bacterium
ACAAAACAGCTATTCTAGTGCGGCATTCTATGTTAGAAAATGACCAAACTCGAGACCGATGCCTTCGCTTCAAGCGAAGGCATTGGTGTTTTTAAAAGTGTCACCTCTACGAGGCTTTGGTTGTTGTAGTTTTTTTCTTTTTACAATAGTATCGCCTCTACGAGGCTTAATTTGTCATGATTTCCTTCTCGCAATGTTGCAACAAGCTTTCCAACACTTCAACTTTGCCCACGGAAATTCCGTGGAGCGTTTTTCAGAAATTCCGTTTAAGTTGAATTGTTTCAATAGTTAAACGGATTTTTTTTGTTTTACAAAAACTAAATCCTTTCACTTATGTTTGGTTTTTTATAAATGGAATTAGAATACGTAATTTTAGTAGATGAAAATGACCAAGAAATTGGTAAAATGGAAAAACAAGAAGCCCATGAAAAGGCTTTATTGCATCGTGCTTTTTCGGTTTTTGTTTTCAATGAAAAAAACGAGTTGTTGTTACAACAACGTGCTTTAACAAAATACCACAGTGCTGGACTTTGGACAAATACTTGTTGCAGCCACCCACGTGTTGGTGAAACAACAGAACAAGCTGCTCACCGCAGGCTAATGGAAGAAATGGGTTTTGATTGTGACTTAACTTTTAGAAGTAAATTTTTATATAAGGCAGCATTCGATAACGGTTTAACTGAACATGAATTCGATTATATTTTTGTAGGTAAATTCAATGGTGAAATTAGCTTTAACCTAACCGAAGTAAAAAATATTAAATGGATAGATTTAGAAGAACTAGAATTTGATTTGCTTCAAAACAATCAAAATTATACAGCCTGGTTCAAAATTATTTTCGAAAATTTTCAAAAAAGTTTATATTAATTTTCCTTCAGCTTATTTGTAATAAGCTTATAGTTAGCTGTTACTATTTATAATCATTTTATGCTCATGAATTTTACTTATTTTTATCATTGTTTAGAATAATTCTAAATAATATTGTTGCAGCACAATAAGTAATAGCATCATGAACAGAAAAAATATCCTGTTAATTATAATTTGCACGTTTTGTGCATTTAAAGTAAAATCTCAAAACGCAGATACAACAAAAACGCTTTTGTTAAATGAGTTAATAATAAGAGAACAAAAGAATATTGGTGGCATTGAACGCATGCCTGATTTAAAAGAAAATGTAATTTTTGCTGGAAAAAAATCAGAGGTAATTTTATTTGATAAAATAGCAGCAGATTTAAGTATTAATAATACAAGACAAATTTTTAGTAAAGTACCAGGTTTAAATATTTGGGAAAACGATGGTTCAGGTATTCAAACCAATGTTTCTACAAGAGGTTTAAGCGCCAATAGATCGTGGGAGTTTAATGTAAGGCAAAATGGATATGACATTGCATCGGAAGCATTTGGATACCCAGAATCGTATTACACTCCGCCATCGGAAGCTTTATCGAAAATTGAAATTGTAAGAGGAGCAGCTTCGTTACAATACGGAACGCAGTTTGGTGGCTTATTAAACTATCAAATAAAAAAAGGTAGCGCAACCCAAAAAATACATTTTGAACAGCAAAATACATTAGGAAGTTATGGCTTGGTAAATTCCTATTCAGCCATTGGTGGAACCATAAAAAAATTCAATTATTATGCATTTGTTCATAACCGTTCGGCTGATGGTTGGAGGCAAAATAGTGAATATAATATTACCACTAAGTTTGTGTCGGCAAACTACCAATTTACCAAGAAAATAAATGTGGGTTTTGAATATACTAATATGAATTATGCTAGTCAACAGCCAGGTGGATTAACAGATATACAGCTTAATACAAATGCTCAACAATCGAATAGAACTAGAAATTGGATTGGTACACCTTGGAATGTTGGAGCCTTAACTTTTAAATACGACATATCGGAGAAGGTTAGTTTAATAATCAAATCGTTTGGAAGTATGAGCGAAAGAAACAGTGTGGGATATGTAAAAGCTATAAATGTTAAAGACTCCATAAATCCTTCGACTTTACAATATAATCCACGCCAAGTTGATAGAGATTTTTACCAAAATTTTGGTTCAGAAGCTAGAATTTCGGTAAAATATAATTTGTTTAAAATAAACCAAACGCTAGCAACCGGAGTGAGGGTTTATGTAGGTAATACCAATAGAAAACAACTAGGAGTTGGAAATACTAACTCCGATTTTGATTATTCAATTACAAATAACCAATATGTAAGAGACTTAACATTTACAACCAATAACTACGCTTTTTTTGCTGAAAATATTTTTCAAATAACCAATAAATTTAAAATAATTCCTGGCTTTCGTATCGAAAGTATTTACAATAAAATAGAAGGTACAATTAATAGCAACACTAGTAAAATTGCTTCTCAAGAAAGCAATAGAAACATTATATTATTAGGCGCAGGGACTGAATATTTATTAACTAGCACCACAAATTTATATGCTAATTTTTCACAAGCTTATCGTCCTGTTACTTTTTCTGAATTTACACCTTCATCAACCACAGAAATTGTAGATCCTAATTTAAAGGATGCAACAGGATATAATGCCGATTTTGGATACAGAGGAAAAGTAAAAAACTTTTTGAATTTTGATGTAGGAGTATTTTATTTAAATTATGACAATAGAATTGGAACCATTACTCAAAATGGAAACAATTACAGAACAAATATTGGTCAATCAGTTAGCAAAGGAATAGAATCATACATTGAAGTAAACCCAATCAGAATATTTACTGATAATTCCAAATGGGGAAGTGTAAATGTGTTTTCAACGAATTCAATTATTGATGCAAAATATGTAAGTTCAGTTGAAACCAATCCAACTAAAAGCTATAATGGAAAATTAGTGGAAAATGCACCTAAATACATCAATAGACTAGGTTTAAACTATTTTATAAAAACATTTTCAGCCACATTTCAATACAGTAATACCAGCGAAATTTATACAGATGCATTGAATACTGAATTACCAAATGCTACAGTTCAAGTAGGTAAAATAAAAGGTTATAGCGTAATGGATTTATCGTTTTCTTACTTGTTTGGCGAGCATTACAATATAAAATCAGGAGTAAATAATTTAACCGATGAAATATATGCTACACGCAGATCAGGCGGATATCCAGGTCCAGGATTATTACCCGGAAATGGTAGAACTTTCTTTTTTAGCTTTGGTGTAAACTTTTAGACCAGAATACGCTTTAGAAATTCGTTATGAGAATTGAATATACAATAAATCAGTTCCTTAAATTTTAAAATCATAGCAGCGCTACGTTTTTCAAATTTAAGGAAACGCTGATTTGAAGTAGATTTGACTCGTAATAGATTTTCTAACGCTTATTTTGGCCTTAATTCAATGGTTTTCCGCTATAAAAGTCTAGTACTTTTTTACGGAAAACCAATTCATATTTAGCTTGCAAATAATCGGTTTGTGATTTGATATAACTGTTTTTTGAAGCCAAATAATCGGTTAAACTTAAGCCACCTAATTCATATTGTTTTTCGCTAATATCTACTGCTTCTTTGTTCGCTTCTATCGATTGCAAAGCTGCATCATGGCGCAATTGAGCATTTTTAAAATTCAAATAAGCTGAGTTTATACTTTTAAATAAATTTTGTTGGGTTTGCTTTTCGGTTAATTTAGCTACTTCCATTTGAATGGTACTTTTTTGAATATTGCTATTTACATTCCAGCCATTAAATACTGGAACACTTAAAGTAAAGCCTAAACTAGTTCCAAAATTTTTATTTATTTGGTCACTAAATGGAGTTGATTCAGATGTTGTTGATATAGTTTGTGAGTATTTAGAATAAACAGGAACTTGAGTTGTTCCATTTAAATAATAACCAATTTGAGGATTTACAATGGTTTGAAAACCGCCATAAGTAGTTCCTAAAGTGGTGTAAAACGAACTCAAACTTCCGTTTAAAGTAAGTCTCGGACTACGAGCTCCTAAGGCTACATATCGTTGTAAATCGGCACTGCGTTGGCGTTGTTTGGCGGCTAACACATCAGGACTTTGTTTTTCAAAATCGGTATAAATAGCTAAAGGCGATCTGTTTTCATCTTCTACCAAAACTTTGTTTACATCTAATTTTACCAATTTATTGGCAGTATCGGGCGTTAAATCTATGAGTTGCCAAAGGTCTAAATAAGCACTGTTCAATAAATTTTGTTGGGTTATAAAATTCAATTCTTCGGTAGCTATTTGCGCTTTTAATTGTAACAATTTACTTTTATTCAATCCTCCCAAATCAAATAATTTTTGCTGACGTTCTAATTGAATTTTAGAAGTATTTACCTGGTTTTTTGCTGCATCTAAAATTTCATTTTGTTGTAAAACACGTAAGTAATTATTAGCCACATTTAGTTTCAAATTATTTCTGCTGTTTTCCAAATCGTGTTTGCTTGCCACATAATCGCTTTCTTTTAAACGAACAGTATTTGTAGTTTGAAACCCATTAAATATTGGCATGCTCGATGAAGCTCCAATACTATTTGTTCTAAAAGCTAAGTCTTCAGGTGTATTGGTTTTCGGATTAATATTAAAACCAGTTTGCCAGTTATTGGTGGCTTGTGCATTGAAATTTGGCAATGCTGAAAGTTTGCTCTGGTGTGCATCTATTTTAGCATTTTCGGTTTGTAAATTTTGCTGCTTGGTTTGAATATTATTTTGCAAAGCAATGTTCACACAATCTTCCAAACTATAGGTTTTTTGTGCACTTGCACTTTTCCCAAAGCTAAATATTGCAAAGCAAATAGCTAAAAATAAATGGTTATATTTTTTAAACATAAAAGGTTTTTTATAAATTTTTGAAAATAAAACTGAATACAAGTTTAATTTGCGAGCGCAAAATAATGTTTAAATACACAATACCGCATTTGCTTCGTTGGATTTATCCAAATTATACATGGAAGGTAAAAACCACAAAAAAAGTGGTTTACTTTACTTTCGATGATGGTCCGCATCCTGAAATTACGCATTGGGTTTTGGAACAATTAGCCGTTTATAATGCTAAAGCAACTTTTTTTATGGTGGGACAAAATATTGTAAAATATCCTGAAACATTTAATAAAGTAAAACATCTTGGCCATGGAATAGGAAACCATACTTTTAATCATTTAAAAGGCTGGAAAACCAATAATGACGACTATTTTCAAAACATAGAAAGTTGCCAGCAATTAACAAAAACCAATTTATTTCGCCCACCTTATGGACGAATAAAAAATAGTCAAGCAAAACAAATTGCAAAAACGCATCAAATAATTATGTGGAGCAGATTGAGCCGCGATTATGAAGCCAATTTAAATATAGAAGATTGTATAAAAGCCATGAAATTATTGCCCGCAAATGGTGCCATTTTTGTTTTTCACGATAGCGAAAAAGCATTTAAAAATCTTCAAATAATTTTACCGCAATTATTGCAATTCTTTTCAAAACAAGGATATGAATTTTCGAATTTGTAACTTTGGTTTAGTATAACAAAAAGCTAGCAGTACAAAATAATAGTCGGTATGTGTAAATGTTGTGGCTAAACACTGCAAAAATTATAGAACTTTTGTAGCTGTTAAATTTTAACACTTACAAATTGAATAATATATTAACAATTGCTTTAGTTTCACCATATTCGGGCAATAGGTTTGCTACCTATTTGAATTATTATGCCGAAAATTTATTAAAAAAAGGGAAAAAAGTAATTGTAATTAGTCCTGAATTTCATGAAATTTCGGAATATATAAAGCTAAAAGTTCCAATATTTTCTTCCAATTTTACAGCTTTACCTTTAGATGAAAAGTTATTTACCAATAACAATCCAAATTATTTTGAACTATTAGGAAGATGGGGAGCTGTGAGCAGAAAAATAAAAATTGCTGAGAAAAAATTAAATGCTGCAGTTGACTTTGTTTTCTTCTCTCCAATTGATCCATTTATTCGTGGTGCAGTACATTTGTTTTTATTAAATAATGTTTTTAAATACAAATGGAGTGGCATTTATTTCAATCCAAAGCCATATAGATTGAAACAATTGAAGCTAAATGTAGATCCTAAATTTTTAGAACCTGATTATTTATTCCGCTCTCAAAATTGTGTGGGTGTTTGTGTGTTAGATAGATTTATTACTGAACCTTTAAAAAGCAGGGTTTATAAAAAAGTGGTGGTTTTTCCTGAAATAAGTAATGTAAGTATTCAAAAAAAAGAATCGATTTACAGTAAACAAATAAAAGAAATGGCCAAAAGCCGTGTGGTTGTTGGCTTGTTAGGTGTGGAGCAAAATGAAGGCATAACTGCTTTAATTCGTTTAATAAAAAAAGTAGATACCGATAAATATTTTTTTGTGTTTGCTGGCAAACTAGATTTTAGTGCCATGGACGAAATACAAAGAGAAGAAGTGGAACTTTTTATGAACGACCATGCTCCCAATATTTTATTTATACTTCAACCTTTAAACGATGAAGAAATTAACCAAATTTACAAAGAAATAGACATTAGTTATTTGTATTTTTATAATTACGTTTCTTCCAATCATTTGCTTACAAAAGCTGCTTATTATCAAAAACCTGTTTTGGCTAACAAAGATTTTTGTGTTGGCGATACCGTTAAAAAATTTAAAATCGGTTTGAGTGTAAATGGTAAAATGGAAGAAAGTGTAAGTGCATTGGAGTTTTTAAGGCTTGAGAGACTTGATTTTGATGTTTTTGATAAGGAGTCATTTACCGATTATTATGCTTTGCAAAGCGAATCGTTTTTAGATAACGCATTGGAACAAATCATGTTTTTTTAAAATTCATTTTTTCTATTTACTTTAATCACTTGATTTATTTAATAAAAAGGCTTTATTCGTAAAAAATTTATTGTTAAAAATAGTGGATAGTTTTTGGGATTTATTTAAGCCGCAGGAGTTAATTGAATATGGTGGATTTGCATTAGTGTTAATCATTATATTTTTTGAAAATGGAGTGTTTTTTGGCTTCTTTCTTCCTGGTGATTCTTTGCTTTTTACAGCTGGCTTGTTATGCACCGCTGTTTTAAAAATTTCATTGTATAAACTCATTGTTGGTATTGCCATTGCAGCCATTGCAGGTTATTATTTTGGCTATTGGTTTGGTTGGAAAACAGGCGACAATATTTACCAACGAAAAGAGAGTATTTTCTTTAAGAAAAAATACATTGAAACTGCTGAAGTTTTTTATAAAAAATATGGTGGAATAGCATTAATTTTAGGAAGATTTTTACCCATTGTTAGAACCTTTGCTCCTATATTAGCTGGGATTGTAAGAGTAAATCATTTCATTTTTTTTATTTATAATGTTATTGGTGCGGTACTTTGGCCAATAGTAATTTGTGGTGCTGGTTTTTATGTTGGACAAATTTTCCCTCAAGCCATTAATTATTTAAATTACATCATTATTTTATTTATAGTGGTTACCAGTATTCCAGTTATCAAATCGTTAAGTAAGAAGAAGAAAATCGCTGATTAGCGGATTGGGTGATAGAACGGATTTTAAATTGCGGATTTTGAACAGATGACAAACGATTAAGTTGCTTTTCAAGTAAATTACAAACTTTATGGAGCAAGATTTAAAGTATAAAGATATAACCGAGAAAATTATTGGTGCTTCATTCGAAGTACATAAATTTTTAGGAAATGGTTTTCCTGAAGTAATTTACCAAAGGGCTTTAGCTTATGAATTAACTAAATTTGGATTGAGTTTTAAAAGAGAAATTGAACAACAAATATTTTATAAAGACTTGCCCGAACCAATTGGAACTAGAAGAGCCGATTTTGTGGTGGAAGGTAAAGTTTTGATAGAAATGAAAGCCATTTCAGAAATCACAGATGTTCATTATGCTCAATCTTTAAATTATTTGAAAATATATAAATTATAAGTAGGGCTACTAATAAATTTTGGTTCCAAAAGTTTAACTTTTAAACGATTGGTTTATACACCTAAAACTTAATAATATGAGCCAATAATTGTTGGCTTAAAATCAGAGTTATTTAACTAGGTTTGCCCAATAAATATACAAATCTGTGAAATCAATTAATCTTTTAAATCAGTGATAGGAATTTTATATGTTGTGCCAACACCAATTGGCAATTTGGAAGACATCACGCTTCGGGCCATTCGTGTGTTAAAAGAAGTTGATTTAATTATTGCTGAGGACACTCGGCAAAGTCTAAAATTGTTGAATCATTTTGAAATAAAAAAAACAATTCAAAGTTATCACATGCACAATGAACACAAGGTTTTACAGCGTTATGTAGATGAAATTTTAGGTGGAAAAAACATTGCTTTGGTAAGTGATGCAGGCACACCTGCAATCAGTGATCCTGGTTTTTTATTGGTGCGTGAATGTTTGAAAAATAATATAAAAGTAGATTGTTTGCCTGGGGCAACGGCTTTTGTTCCTGCTTTGGTTAAAAGTGGTTTGCCTGCTGATAGTTTTTGCTTTGAAGGTTTTTTACCTGAAAAAAAAGGAAGACAAACCATGTTGAAGAAATTATGTGAAGAAGAACGCACCATTATTTTATACGAAAGCCCGCACAGACTACTAAAAACTTTGAAACAATTTATAGAATATTTTGGTGCAGAAAGACTTATAAGTGTAAGCAGAGAGTTAACCAAAACTTTTGAAGAAACAGTGAATGGAACCATTCAAGAAGTGCTTACACATTTTGAAAACAATATTGTTAAAGGCGAATTTGTGATTGTAATAGATGGTAAAAAATAATAATTTAAGGTGGTTGCTTTATAGCATTGGCGGTGCTTTAAGCTTTGCATTGGCTTGGATTCCTTTTAACATTACGCCATTAATTGTTGTCAGTTTTTTCTTGTTTTTATTATTAGAACAAGAAATAAGACAAGCCAAAAAACATTGGGCTTTGTACTTTTTATTTATAACAATTGGAAGCTTTTCTTTAAACTTTTTAACCACTTATTGGATTTGGAATGCTAGTCCGGGAGGTGCAGTTTTTGCTTGGCTTTTCGACACTTTTTTAATGATAATTCCTTTCCTAGTTTTTTATGCAGTCAATAAAAAAACAGGTATTCCGAACTATTGGTTTTTTATAGCTTTATGGATTAGCATGGAATTATTACATACCAATTGGCAATTTGCTTATCCTTGGTTAGTATTAGGAAATGTGTTTTCGGCTTGGCCAAAACTAATTCAATGGTATGAATATACTGGTGTTTTTGGCGGTAGTTTTTGGGTTTTGATAACAAGTGTGGCTTGTTTAAAATTGTATAATTATTACAAACAATTTCAAACCATTCCTGTCAAAAAAATATTCAATAATCTGTTCATTTATGTGTTGGCGCCTTTGTTTGTTTCGTTCTACATTTTAACTGACAGACATGCACAAAAAAAAATATTGAATAAATACAGTGAAATAACTGTTGTACAGCCCAATATTGATCCTTATAATGATAAGTTTGGCGGATTAACTCCATTGGCACAAACACGGAAAATGTTGGCATTGGCAGAAACCAAAATCACTTCAGCAAGCCATATAATAATATTACCTGAAACAGCTGTTCAAGATGATATAGATGAGCTGAATATAAACAATAGCAATTCTGTTAATTTATTGGATTCATTTGTGATAAAGCATGCTGGATTGAGTGTGCTTACAGGTGCAAGTTCTTACAAGTTTTATTTCAACGAAAAAGAAATTACTCCAACTGCACGATTGTATCAAAACAACTTGTATTACGATTATTTTAACACAGCCATTTTTAAAAATAGCATGGCTCCTAAATGGGAAATTTACCATAAAAGTAAACTAGTTCCTGGTGTAGAAAATATGCCTTATGTAAATGTATTTAGCTTCCTGAAAAATTTTGTAATAGACCTTGGTGGAACCAGTGGTGGCTTAGGCCGAGATAAAGAACCAATGAACTTTTCTGATGTAAATAAAGTACAATATGCACCTGTAATTTGTTACGAAAGTGTGTTTGGTGAATACGTTTCGGAATATGTAAAAAAAGGCGCAAACATTATTTGTGTAATTACCAACGATGGTTGGTGGGGCAATACTGCTGGCTACAAACAGCATTTTGAATATGCAAAATTACGAGCAATAGAAAACAGAAGATATGTGGCTCGCTCAGCAAACACAGGCATTTCGGGCTTTATAGATGACGAAGGAAATACTATTCAACAAACCAAATGGGACGAAGCCATTGCTATAAATGGCCAATTGAAAATCAATAACGAAATTACTTTTTACACCAAACATGGCGACTATATAGGATACATCGCAGCATTTTATTTGTTGTTTAATTTGCCATTGGTTTTTGGAAGAAGGAGGAAGAAGGTTTAAAAACTTTTTTATTTTGGCTAAAGCCAACAACCAATCGCATTTCATAATCAAATCGGTTGAAACCCATTTCTATTCATCGTTTGTTATTGAAATTTGTGTTGAATAAAACGATGAATAGGCCCCATATTTATATGGGGTTTATAAAAAAAATATTTCATTATCAAATCGGTTGAAACCCATTTCTATTCATCGTTTGTTATTGAAATTTGTGTTG
>JBMOGB010000132.1:0-10445 GCA_049318585.1 Bacteroidia bacterium
TAAAAAAAATGAAGAATTATATTTTAAAAACAACGGCTGTAATAGTTACAATTTTTGCATTGATAACAATATTTATGAGCACTTCAGTAATTTTTGATTTGTTTCAAATAAGGGAAAAAGAGGGTAATTATGTAATGTTTGTTGTGGTAACAAATTTTATAGTTGGATTTACCTATTTGTTTTCGGCTTATGGATTATTTACAGAAAAAATTTGGACAACAAAAGTTTTAGTTGCTTCTGCTATTATACTCTTAATTGGATTTATAGGATTACTTATTCACGCTTACTCAGGAGGAATTTATGAAACTAAAACTATTAGTGCTATGATTTTTAGAGTATCATTAACATTTATTTTCACAATAATATCATGGTTTTATATTTCAAAAAAATAAAAAAAAAAGGATGTAACAAATGTTACTCACCAAATCTTTTTTATAATATAATTTTACAGAAAATATTAACAAATAAATGAAAAGAATACTAATTATAGTTTTAGCTATAAACATGATGGCAAACAAAAGTGAAGCTCAAAATCGTTTGGCCATTCCTGATACGCTTATTGGTAAAATTTTTAACTTAAATATTTACGATACTTCTACAGCTTTTTATAACGGATTTACCACCAAAACTTTTGGTGTAAATACCAATTATTTAGGACCAACATTACTTGTAAATCAAGGAGATTCGGTAAGTATGATAGTAAATAATCACTTAATGGATACCACCACCATTCATTGGCATGGTTTACATGTATCAGCTGTGAATGATGGCGGACCGCATACAGTTATTCCTCCAAATACAGTTTGGAATCCACGGTTTAAAATTCGTGATCATGCTGCTATGTATTGGTACCATCCCCATTTACACATGATGACTAATTTGCATGCTACTTTAGGAGCTGCAGGTGTAATCATAGTTAGAGATAGTATTGAAAAAAAGCTTGATTTACCAAGAAGATATGGAGTTGATGACTTCCCATTGGTGATTCAATCAAAATGCTTTGATGGAAATAAACAAATAGTAATTGACAATGCATACGATAGTGTGATGATGGTAAATGGCACTTTGGATGCATACTTACCAACGCCAGCACAAGTGGTAAGATTTAGGCTACTAAACGCATCGAGTGAAAGAGTTTACAATATTGGTTTTCAAGGAAATTTAACATTTTATCAAATAGGAACAGATGGCGGTTTATTAAATGCGCCTGTTTCATTAACTCGATTAAGACTAGCACCTGGAGAAAGGGCTGATATTCTAGTAAATTTTACAGAAAAAAATGGTCAAAACATTCAATTAATGAGTTTTGCTTCAGAATTTCCAAATGCTATTTATGGTGCATTGCAACCCGGAATGGGCGCTGGACAAACAATTCCGGGCTATACTAGTAATGCATTAAATGGAAAAGATTTTACTTTGATGACATTTAATATTGTTAACCAAACAATCAATGCTGTAACAACCATTCCTGCAAATTTAGTTACAAATTCAGTGTGGCCAATTACCAGTGCTAATGCTACAAAAACATTGACTTTTATGCCTGTAAATATGGGACAAACCGCTATTCGTGGACCATTTATGATTAACAATGCACATTTTGATATGGATGTAATTAACTATTCTATACCACTAAATAATGTAGAAATTTGGTCGCTTACAAATCAATCGCCCATTGCACATCCTTTCCATATTCATGATGTACAATTTTATATAACAGAAATAAATGGAGTTGCACCGCCAGCAAATATGGCTGGAAGAAAAGATGTAGTTTTAGTTCAGGCACAACAAACAATAAAATTTATTACAAAATTTGAAACCTTTTGTGATTCGATGGCAACATATATGTACCACTGCCACATGATGACCCATGAAGATGGAGGTATGATGGGACAATTCAAAGTAACTTGTCCGGCTGGAACGAGTATAACTGAAATAATTAATAATACTAATGAAATAATAGTTTTCCCAAATCCAGCTTCAAAAAATGTAACGATTAAGCAGCATTCAAATTCAGAAATATTTGAAGTAAAGTTAATGGATTATGCAGGAAAAACATTGATTACAAAAAGCACTATAAATTGGAATGAAATTACAATAGATACTGAAAACCTACCTTCAGGATTATATAATATTTCGATAAAAAATATAGAAGGTATTTATTATAAAAAGGTAAACATTATTAAATAATATGAGCAGAATATTTTTAATAATTTTTAGTATAATTTTGATGATTGCTTGCAATAATCAAACAGAAAAAAAAGAGGTAAAAGAAGTGCCAATCGCAGCTATTATAAAACACATTGATAGCAATGAAATAGTACTAAATAATGGCGAAAAATGGAAAGTAGATGATAAAATGTTGGTTCATATTAGAAACATGGAAAACGATATTAGTGCAATAGCAAATTCAGAAGAAAAGGATTATAAATTACTTGCAAAAAAACTTCAACATCATATTGATTTACTGACATCGAATTGTACCATGAAAGGCCAAGCACACGATGAACTTCATAAGTGGTTATTGCCATATATTGATTTGGTAAATGTGTTTTCAGAAACAAAAAACAAACAAGAATTACAAGAACAATTCAAAAAAATACAATCATCATTTTTAACATTTAATCAGTATTTTCAATGAAAAAATTCAAACTTTTATTTACCACAATAATTATTACAGGAACAATAATTATAATGGCTTGTGCAAATGGAAACAATTTGAAACAAGCAAACGAAAAAGAGGAAAAAAATGTAAAAGCACTTAACTTATTACAAAGCAAATGTTTTGCATGTCATAATCCCGATTTAGATATTGAGACAAGAATAGCACCACCCATGTTTAAAGTAAGAGACCATTATTTTGACAGTACAATAAAGAAAGAAGATTTTATAAAAAGCATTGTTTTATTTGCAAGCAATCCTTTAGAAGAAAACTCGAATATGCCTGGTGCTATTAGAAATTTTGGACTTATGCCAAAGCAAATATTTAAAGAAGAGGATTTAAAAACAATAGCAGAATACATATACGAAAACGATTTAGAATCGGACGAATGGTATGCTAAATGGGAACAATTTAAAAAGATAAGTAAAACGAGTTCTGTTAGCACTAACTATGAGGAAATGGGAATGAATTACGCATCACAAACTAAAACGGAACTAGGTAAAAATTTGTTAGGAGCAATAAATAAACTTGGAACAGCAAATGCTTTGGAATTTTGTAATACCCGCGCCATTCCTATTACCGATAGTATGGCAAATGTTCTAAAAGTATCAATTAAACGAGTGAGCGATAAACCAAGAAATACAAATAACAAAGCTAACGAA
Organism: Bacteroidia bacterium; assembly: GCA_049318585.1. GTDB lineage: Bacteria > Bacteroidota > Bacteroidia > UKL13-3 > UKL13-3 > JAAFJM01. The sequence goes on from JBMOGB010000132.1 coordinate 3,322, forward strand.
TCAGAATTATTGTATATAAATGAATTGAAAAACAATATACAGAAAGGAATAAAAACCAATCCAAAAATGATGGAAATAAATGGAAAAATGGTTGGTTATTATGCCATTGAAACCAATAAAATGTGTTTACAATGTCATGGAAATTCTGATAAAGATATTTTACCTGAAACTCAGAAAAAAATAAAAAAATTGTATCCAAACGATAAAGCAATTGGTTATGGAGAAAATGAAATAAGAGGAATTTGGGTAGTAGAAATGGCGAAAAAATAAAAAAATGAACATAAAAGAATTACATACTGAAGAAAAACCAGTTTCTGCCACGTCAATTTTTAAAAGTGATTTGGGTAATGCTACTGCAATACAAATTTTAGCAGGCGAAAAATTAAAAGAACACATTACCAATTTACCCGCTTTGCTAATTTGTATAACAGGAAAAGTTGTTTTTGAAAATGAAAAAGGAGTAAATGAAACTCTAATTCCAGGTGATTTTGTAGATATAGAACCAATGGTAAAACATTGGATTGTGGGGCTATTAACTAGTCAATTATTGCTAATTAAGTAAAAAAAAATTTATAAAAATATGTTAGTAAACATTCACAAACAAACAATTATTACATTGCTTTTAGCAGTTGTAATTAACGCAACAAATGCACAAGTTTATACTTTAAAACAGTGCATAGATTCAGCTCAGGTTTATAATAAAAACTTAAAAATGGGCAGAAATAATATTGCCATAGGCGAACAAAAAAACAAAGAAGCAAAAGCAAATTTATTACCTAAAATAAATGCAAATGCTGAGTACAAATATTTTACAAATTTGCCTTATCAATTAATGCCTCTTTCTATATTTGGTGGACCAGAAGGAAAATTTAAAGAAGCACAATTTGGCGTTCCGCATAATATAAATGCAAACTTAGCATTGTCAATGCCTTTATATAATTCGCAAGTTTATGGGGCCATTCAAACTTCGAAAATAGCATCGGAATTAAGCAATTTACAATATTGGAAAACAGAAGAACAGTTGTTTTTTGATATTTCAAATCTTTACTACAATGCTCAAATAATAAAACATCAATTGGAATTTATAGATGGGAATTTGGTGAATGCAAACAAACTTTTAAAAAATATTCAATTATTAAAAGAGCAGCTTTTAGCAAAAGGATCCGATGTAAATAAAGTAAAGTTACAACTATCGCAATTAAATACACAAAGAGAAAGCATATACAGCAAACAAGAACAAGTATTAAATGCTATAAAGTTTGCAATGGGAATTGCAATAGAACAAAGTATAACAGTTGAAAACAATATAATATTTGAAAATAACAGTAAAGAAAATACAGAAATTACCTATTCAAATAGTTTGGATATAAACATATCGAAAGTACAAAGTAGGATAATAAATAGTGAGTTAAGTACCTTGAAAAAATCGAAATATATTCCATCAATCAATCTATTTGGAACTTATGGAACTACAGGTTTTGGATACGACAAACAACCAAACGAATTTTTGAAATTTTTCCCAATAGGATTTGCTGGCATTCAATTAAACTATCCAATATTTAATGGAACAGTTACTCAACGAAAAATAAATCAGAAAAAACTAGAACAACAAAACAGTGAGATGCAAATAAATTTGGTGTCGGAGCAAAACAATATGCTTATTCAAAATGCAAAAATGCAACTATTAGTGGCTATAAAATCGGTTAAAACTACAGAAGAACAAATGCAATTAGCCCAAATAATTTACGATCAAACTTTATTACAACACAAAGAAGGAACAGCAAATATTTCCGACATTTTGATAGCAGACAATTCATTGCGAGAAGCGCAGCAAACCAACCTAACTTCTATAATAGATTACATGAAAGCAAATTTGGAACTTAAGAAATTAACAGGAAACTTATCAATAAAAAAATAAAAATTACGAATAACTTATAACAAAATAAAGATATGAATTGGAAAAAAATAATAGGAATTATTGCAGGAATTGCAATGGTGGCCATTGTAGTAATTAAACTAAAAAGCAATAAAGAAACTGCTGTTCAAAAAGTATATAATTACGATAAAGAACAAGCAATAAATGTACAAACAGATACAATAAAATTGGGTAATATGGATGCTGAAATATTTTATTCAGGAACATTTGAACCCAATAAAGAAACAAAAATAAGTGCAGAAATTCAAGGAAAAATAAATACAGTAATGGTTGATTTAGGCGATCAAGTATATAAAGGTCAAGCATTGATTCAACTAGACAATTCGTTATTAAAATTACAACTACAAACGATAGAAGTGCAGTTGGAAGGCTTGGTTGCAGATGTAAATCGTTATACAATTTTAGCAAAATCTGACGCCATTCAAGGAATACAACTAGAGAAAGCAGCGTTAGGCTTAAAAGCAGCAAAAGTTCAAAAAGCTACCTTGTTAGAACAAATAAATAAAACAACAATAAAAGCGCCATTTAATGGAATAATTACCGCCAAATTAAGTGAAGAAGGAGCTTTTGCAGCACCAGGAATTCCTTTGCTTCAAATATCGGATATAGCAAGTTTAAAGTTTACCGTAAATATCCCAGAACAAGAGTTAAGTTTATTCCAACTAAACCAAAACTACCAAATTTTAACAGATGCTTATCACCAAATTTCTTTAACAGGAAAATCAATAATGATTGGAAGTAAAGCCAATATAGGAAGTAGTTTTCCTGTTCAATTTACGGTAAAAAATACCGCAGATTTAAAAATAAAATCAGGCATGTTTGGTAAAATATCATCCAATATTTTGGGTATAAAAAATATCATAAATGATCAAGCTATTGTCATTCCATCGTCAGCAATTGTTGGCACTGCCAATCAAGCACAAGTATATTTAGTAAAAAACGGAAAAGCTGTTTTGCAAAACATCATTGTATTGAAAAAAATGAATAATAAATCTGTTGTAAAAAGTGGTTTAAAAGTAGGAGATGTAATGGTAACAAATGGATTTATCAATCTTTTTGAAGGAGCTAACGTTACAATTACGAATTAAAAATTACGAATTACGAATTCAATTAAAAATTACGATTATGAAAGAAAATATTATTCAACAAAAGAGTTTTGCATTTGCTATTAGAATAGTGAATGTATATAAACATTTAACAACCGAAAAAAATGAATATGTATTATCGAAACAAATGCTTAGAAGTGGTACAAGCATAGGTGCAAATATTGAAGAATCAATTGGTGGAGTTTCTGAAAAAGATTTTATTAACAAACTAAGTATTTCATACAAAGAAGCTCGTGAAACCATATATTGGTTAAGATTATTGCATACAACAGATTATTTAACTGAAACTGAATTCCAAAGTTTACATGCAGGCGCAGAAGAAATATGCAAAATTCTTGGCAAAATTCAAATCACTTTCAAAAATCGTATTTCGTAATTTTTAATTCGTAATTCCAAATTATTTCACCATGAATATAACAGAAATTTCAATCAAACGTCCATCGCTAATCATAGTACTTTTTAGTGTATTTACTCTTTTGGGTTTTATAGGATATAAAAACTTAAGTTATGAATTAATGCCCGACTTTAATCAGCCAGTTGTGGTTATAAAAACTGTATATCCTGGAGCGGAACCAAATGAAGTAGAGAATTCAGTTTCCCGAAAAATAGAAGATGCACTATCAAACTTAGAAGGAGTGGATTACTTGGTTACTAAATCTTTACCTAACGCTTCAATTATCATTGCAAATTTAAAATATGGAACCAATTTAGATAAAACAATGCAAGATGCGCAGCGATATATTGACAATATTCGCAAGGATTTACCTCAAGATATTTTAAGTCCGGTAATGAGTAAAGTATCGCCAAACGACTTGCCAATTATGTCGATAAGTGCATCTAGTAATTTGCCTGCAACCGAGTTTTACCAGAAAATGAAAGATGAATATTTGCCACAAATTCAACAAATAAAAGGTGTGGCAGAAATTACCATTTTAGGAGGTGAAGAAAGAGAAATTCAAGTAAAAGCAAATCAAGATAAATTGAAACTATATAAGGTTTCACTTTACCAAGTTGTGGAAGCTATTAACCGTTCAGGATTAGATTTACCAGCAGGAAAAGTTCAAACAAATACTGAAAATAATTCAGTTAGGTTAACAGGAAAATTTACCACTATAGAAGATATAAAAAATGTGCAAGTGGCCATGCCAATTCAAGGCAGCCCAGTTTACGTAAAAGATGTGGCAACAGTTATTGATGGTATCAAAGAAACTAAATCAATAAGTAGGTATAATGGTAAAAATGGAATTGGTTTATTACTAAAAAAACAAGGTGATGCCAATGCTGTAGATGTATCAAAATTAGTGCGTGCAACTTTCAAAAAAATAGAAGAACAAAACATGGCTGCAAGCACCCAATTTATTATTGCTGACGATAGCACCGATAATACCATAGCAGCAGTAAATTCAGTAGTTTTTGATTTAATTTTAGCGGTGATTTTGGTTTCATTAGTCATGCTATTATTCCTTAGAAGTTTCAGAAATTCATTGATTGTAATTGTTGCCATTCCAACTTCATTGGTTACAGCTTTTGCTGTTATGTGGCTTTTAGGCTATACATTAAACTTAATGACATTGCTGGCCATGTCGCTAATTATTGGAATTTTGGTGGATGATGCAGTGGTAGTATTGGAAAATATTCAAAAGCATTTAGACAAAGGAAAAGACAAAAGCATAGCTGCAATGGATGGTAGAATGGAAATTGGTTTTGCTGCTTTATCAATTACTTTGGTAGATGTGGTGGTATTTTTACCCATACTTTTTTTACAAGTATTTGTTGCCGATATGCTCAAACAATTTTCAGTAGTAGTAGTAACATCAACGCTAACAAGTTTATTGGTAGGATTCACGCTAACACCTTGGCTAGCCTCTAGAATTGGTAAGAAAGAAGATTTAAAACCCACCAATTTCTTCAATCGTTTTTTGCTTTGGTTTGAAGAACAATTAGAAATTTTTACCAATTGGTATGGTGTAAAATTAGTTTGGGTTTTAAGCCATAAACTAATATTTACAGGAATAGTTTTGTTGCTTTTTGCAATGACTTTAGGAATTTTGAAACAAGGAATTATTGGTAAAGAATTGATTTCAACGGGAGACCAAGGAAAGTTTAGAATGGCATTGGAATTTGATAAATTCACCTCTATTCAACAAAATAATTTAATTGCACAGCAAATAGAAAATTACATTTTAAAACAACCAGAAGTATTAACTGTGTTTAGCAATATTGGCGGACCAAGCACTGGAATTGGCAGTTTGGGAGTTGGCTCTGTTAATAAAACTGAATTTACAATTCAATTACGCAACAAGAAAAACGAATTACAAGAGAAGAATTTAAAGAAAATACCTACCGAATTTTTCATGAAAAAACTTCGGGAAGATTTGAAATCAAAATTTTCAGGAATAAATTTTTCAATGGCAGCTTTAGGATTGGTTCCTCGCTCCGCTCCTATAGAAATTACTTTAAGCGGAAGCAATTTGAATTTGGTAATGAAAACTGGTAATGATTTAAAAGCAATAGTTGAGAAAATTCCTGGTGCCGACAATGTGCGTTTATCTGTTGAACAAGGAAGTCCAGAATATAAAATAATTCCAGACAAAGATAAAATGCAGCGATTGGGATTGACAACTGCTTATGTAGGAATAAATTTAAGAACTGCCTTTACAGGCAATGATGATGCTACTTTAACTGAAAATGGAACAGAGTATCCTATTAGAATTTGGCTAGATGAATTTAACCGCCAAAATTTTGAAGATGTACAAAAACTTTCCATCATCAATCCTCAAGGAATTCCATTAGAAATTTCTCAATTTGCCAATGTTGAACAAGATGTTTCACCATCATTATTGGAAAGAAAAGACCGTCAGCCAGCAGTAAGTTTAACAGCCGATGCCTTAGGCCGACCTTCGGGAACAGTAGCTGATGAAGTAGTAGCTTATTTAAATAAAAATCCATTGCCTAATGGTATTCAAATGACTTGGGGAAGTGATATTAAAAGACAAAATGATAGCTTTGGTGCATTAGGTTCTGTTTTATTGGTTTCGTTTTTACTTATTTACTTAATTTTAGTAGCTCTTTACGATAATTTTATATATCCATTTGTAGTTTTATTTTCTATTCCTGTAGCCATTATTGGTGCATTTTTAGCATTGAATTTAACCATGAATAATTTAAGTTTATTTGCATTATTGGGACTCATTATGCTGATGGGATTAGTAGTAAAAAATGCCATATTAATAGTAGATTTTACCAATCAATTAAAAGCAGAAGGTGTTCATTTTAAAGAAGCAATTATACAAGCCGGAAAAGGAAGAATGCGTCCTATTTTAATGACCACTTTGTCAATGGCAATTGGAATGTTACCCATTGCATTGGCTTCGGGAACGGGTTCTGAATGGAAAAACGGATTAGCTTGGGTTATTATTGGTGGTTTACTTTCCTCATTAATTCTTACCGTATTTTTAGTTCCAATGATTTATTATTTGGTGGACTCTCTGAAATTACGAATTAAAAATTAGGAATTACGAATGGGTCATTTTAAAAATAAGACAATTGCAATTTTTGTAGTAGCATAAGCATTCGTTCGCATCTTGCAAGTGAATGTATTGATAAGCCTCTGGCTGATTTTATAAAAGTAAAGTAGCAAGATGTCATTTTTACTTAAAATAATAAGATGCGAGCGAATAATTACGAATTAAAAATTAGGAATTACGAATGGGTCATTTTAAAAATAAGACAATTGCAATTTTTGTAGTAGCAACAATATTATTTTCATTTACAGAACCAAAGGAAGCAGGTTATTCTTTAACAATAAAAGTGAATAATTTACGCAATGAAAACGGTGTAGTTCAGTTTGCTTTGTATAATAAAAATGGCTCCATTCCTGATGAAAATTACAGCAATTATTGCAAAATGTTAAAAGGAGAAATTATAAATAACTCTTCAAAAATTACATTTACAAATATTCCAAAAGGCCAATATGCTGTAAATGTTTTGCACGATGAAAATAGAAATGGAAAAATTGAAAAAGGTTTTATTTTTCCAATAGAAGGAGTTGGCTTTTCAAACTTTAAAACCATTGGTTTTAC
>JBMOGB010000133.1:0-10385 GCA_049318585.1 Bacteroidia bacterium
AAAACAAACGCATCGTTTTATCACATACTGCTGTTTGGAAAAACGAAGTAGAAGTTAAGCAAGTTGACGAAAGAAAAACTAAGACTGACGATAAAGATAAAGCAACTAAAGCTGCTAAGAAAAACAACGATAGCAACGAGAAATCGACATTTGCTGACGTAGAAGGCTTAATGGCATTGAAAGAATCATTTGACAACAAATAGTCAAAAGAGCTTTTAGCTATAAATAAATAACCTGCTTAATTCATTTTAGGCAGGTTTTTTTTATGTGAAAATTTAAATCAAAACATGTGTGGTTTTACAAACGGTATTTGGTTATTACGACTAATCTGGATAAATGATTTACATTGCAAATTAAACTAATGAGTGAATTGGTGAGTACCGATAGCTATCTATAACCAACCACGGACAAAGGCCAGTAAATTTTTAACTTAAAGACATTGCGCTTGTGCTAACTAATAAAATTTAAACTAACTTATAGCTCCCCATTTATTGGTTTTACGGTAAAGCATTAAATATTGGTTCAGTAAAATATGTTCAGGTTTATGTAATTCATTGTCATTATCTAAAATTTGCTGCGCTTCTTTTCTAACAGTTTCCAATAGTTCTCGGTCTTCAGTTATGCTAGCAATTCTAAGGTCAAGCACGCCACTTTGCATGGTTCCTTCCATATCGCCAGGGCCACGTAATTGTAAATCAACTTCACTAATTTTAAAACCATCGTTGGTTTCCACCATTGTTTTCATGCGTAGTTTCCCATCTTGACTAATTTTATAGTCAGTCATCAGAATACAATAACTTTGATCAGCCCCTCGACCAACTCTACCACGTAATTGGTGCAATTGTGAAAGTCCAAATTTTTGTGCACTTTCTATTACCATAACACTTGCATTGGATACATTTACCCCAACTTCTATTACCGTAGTTGCTACCATTATACTGGTTTCTCCTCTTACAAATCTGGCCATTTCAAAATCTTTTTCAGCAGGTTTCATTTTTCCATGAACCATACTTACTGCATATTTTGGCAAAGGAAACTCGCGGCAAATGCTTTCATATCCTTCGGCCAAATTTTTATAATCAAGCTTTTCGCTTTCTTCAATTAAAGGATAAACAATATAAATTTGTCGGCCTTTGGCTATTTCGTTTCTTATAAAACCATAAACTTCTAATCGGTTATTATCGTATTTATGAATGGTTGAAATGGGTTTTCTTCCAGCTGGTAATTCATCAATTAAACTGGTATCCAAATCGCCATATAAAGTCATGGCCAATGTACGAGGAATAGGCGTTGCGGTCATTACCAAAATATGTGGTGGATGCTCGTTTTTTGTCCAAAGTTTAGCCCTTTGTTCCACCCCAAATTTATGCTGTTCATCAATAATGGCTATGCCCAATTTTTGAAACTCAACAGTATCTTCAATTAAAGCATGAGTACCAATTAATATTTGAATTTCTCCATTTTTCAAATCTTCAAAAATGGGTCTTCTGTTCTTTTTAGTAACCGAGCCTGTAAGCAGTGCCACCCGAATATTCATGCCGGCCAATAAACTTTGTATAGTAGCATAATGTTGATTAGCCAATATTTCAGTTGGCGCCATCATTGCAGCTTGGTAACCATTATCTATTGCCATGAGCATGCTCATTAATGCAACAACTGTTTTTCCACTACCTACATCGCCTTGAATTAAACGATTCATTTGCTTGCCACTGCCCATGTCCACACGTATTTCTTTCAATACCCGTTTTTGTGCATTGGTTAATTCAAATGGTAAATTGTTTTTGTAAAAACCGTTAAATAATTCTCCAATTTTAGTAATTTTTATACCATTATAAACAGTGTGTCGTTTTAGTTTATAACGTAAAATTCGCAATTGATTAAAGAACAATTCTTCAAACTTTAACCGTTTTGTGGCTTCGCTTAATTTTGCAAAACTGGAAGGAAAATGTATTTGAATCATTGCCTCTTTTCGTGGCATTAATTTATATTTTTTTATTAAGTAATCAGGTAAATTTTCACCAATATCAAACCGAGAATCGGTTAATAAAGTATTGGTAAACTTCATGATTGCGCGCGCATCCAATCCTCTTTTTTTTGCTTTTTCACTGGCATTATAAAGAGGCATCATTTTCATGTACAACTTTTCATTCACCTGTGCCGGATCTTCCAAACTTGGATGAACTATGCTAAATGTTCGGTTAAATTCCGAAACTTTACCAAAAACAACATAAGGTTTTCCTGCTAATAAACTTTCTCTAATCCATTTCTGACCTTGAAACCATAGCAATTCTATAGAACCAGTTCCATCGTTTAAAGTAGCGGTAAGTCTGGCTCCGGCACCTGTTCCTATTGTTTTTAAATTACTAATGGTTCCCTTTAATTGAATGTACTGAATAGTATCATCTATCTGACTAATTTGATACATTTTACTTCTATCAATATGCCTGTAAGGAAAATAATATAGTAAGTCGTTAAAGGTAAAAATGGCAAATTCTTTTTGCAGCAATTCAGCTTTGGCAGGACCAACGCCTTTTAAATATTCAATTTTTGTATTTAGAAATGTGCTGCCTTGCATTTTATATTGGCAATAATAATGAAATTAGCTGTAGATTTTAAAGTTCTTTATTGATTCAAGGAAATTCAATTGTAACTTCTCAAGTGTTTTAAGCCACAGATTCACAAATTATTAGACAATGTATTCCTTTTTGAAATGCATTAATTCCTATGATTTGCAATTTTTTTCTAATAAATAAGAATTGATAATTTAATAAATCTGTGAATCTGTGGCATTTTAAATTTGGAGTAGTTAAACAAGTGGCTGATTATTGACATTCAATTTAATAAACACGTTTTTTTCTTCCATTTCTGCTTTGCAATAAAAACATAAATCCAAGCGATAAACGAACCAATCCGTAACAAATGGCTTGAAATATTTTTGAAAATAAATTACTTCTCTTTTCAAATTTTTCAATCGAAATACTTTCACAGCCTTCATTCATTAATTGCTTTAATTGCAAATTTGTTGAAGTGCAAAACGACTCATCTAAAACTTCTAAATTACATTCAATGCTACCAAAATCGCTCAGGTGGTTTAAATTATAAGAACCAACACTTAACCAGTTTGAATCAATTAAAGCTACTTTGGCATGTAATACACTTTGCTTCCATTCATAAAGTTTAATTCCAGCCTTTAGCATATCAGCATAAAAATATTCAGTGGCATATTTTACAATTCCCACATCGGAAATTGAACTCAAAACAATGTTTACATTTACACCTCTTTTTGCGGCTTTTTTAAGTAATCTTTTTAAAGAAATAGATGGTATAAAATAACTTATAAAAAGAATAATTTCAGTTTCCGATTTTCGAATTTTTTGCTTGTATTGATGCGTAATACCAAATTTTGCTTGTACCCAATTGTTTTGTAAAACCCTTGTTATTATTGGTTTATGCTCATTTTGAATTTCATGTTTTAGTTTAAATTTTGGATATTTACTTACAGTTCTTAAAGTTTGTTTGCAAATTTGCAATAAATCATTTACCACTTTTCCATGAGTCAATAAAGCAAAATCGAGCCAAGGAGTTTGTAAGGTATATGCACTGTAATTATCCGAAATATTAATGCCTCCCACTAAAGCAAATTGGCCATCTACACATATAATTTTATGGTGCAAACGCATGCCCATATGTAAGTAATTTCCAAACGTTATAGGTGAATAAAAGTAAATTTCAATTCCAGCATTTTCGAAGTTTTTCTGCCAAATTTCGTTAAAGTTTTTGCTGCCATAAGCATCTAAAACCACATATATTTTTACGCCTCTTTTTGTTGCTTCAATCAGTAAATCTCGAATAATTTTTCCTGTATTATCAGGTTCAAAAATGTATAGTTGAAAGTGAATTTCAATCATTGCATTTTTGATTAATTCCGACATTTTTTCGAAAAAAGCATTGCCACTTTGGAGTAATTCCAATTGATTATTATATCGGAAAGGATAAATGCCTAAACTTCTGCGCCACATATATTTTGGTAATATATAATTTTTTGTTGCAAAGCAATTGCAAATAATTTAATTTGCAGACAAATATGAGAAAATCAGTAGCTCTTAAATTAGAGGCCCAATTGTATGAAGATGTTAATATATTAGCATTGGAACTTAATACCAACAGAAATAATTATATTAACAATGCAGTTGAATTGTATAATCGATTCAATAAAAGGCAAATTTTGAAAAATAAATTAGTTGAAGAATCTGAAATGTCTAAATTAGATTCAACAGAAATATTAGATGAGTTTGAATTGATGATTGATGGAAATTAAACAATTTGATATTTGGCTTGCTGATTTAAATTCAAGCATGGGAACAGAACCCCAAAAAACAAGTCCAGTGGTTATTGTTCAAACTAATTTGTTAAATGATGTACATTTCTCTAGTTTAATTTGCCCCATAACTACAAATGTAAAACTTGAAATTGATTTGATAAGAGTACACCTTAATATAAATCAATTGGATAAGTTAAGTGACATATTAGTGGATCAAATTAGAGTAATTGACAACAAAAGATTATTGAAAAAACTTGGTAAATTAACTAAAGAACAGCAAGTAAAACTAAAATCTAATTTGAAAATTGTAATGGATTTATAACTAAAATTCCTTAATATTATACCTAACATTGCGCAAGCATGCTAACCAAAACCAAAGCCATTGTTATTAAAACCATTGATTACAGCGAAAATAGCGTAATTTTAAAATGTTTTACAGAACAATATGGCTTACAATCGTACTTAATTAATGGAGTAAAAAACAAAAAAGGAGCCATTAAACCTTCACATTTACTGCCTTTAAATTTGTTGGATTTAGATGTTTACCATCAGTTAAACAAAAACTTGCAGCGCATAAAAGAATTGAAATGCCAACCTATTTTAAACAATATTCATTACGATTTATTGAAAAGTAGCATTGGAATTTTTATGGGTGAAGTACTGAATAAAACCATTCAAGCCGAAAACCAAGCGGATAAAAATTTATTTGAATTTTTGTTTACAGTAATTCAGTATTTAGACCTAACACAACAAAGTTTGGCTAATTTTCCGGTGTATTTTATGTTGCAGTTAAGTCAGTATTTGGGATTTAATCCAAAACTAAATTACAGTGAAATCAATAATAGTTTCGATTTGGAAGAAGGCATTTTTAAAGCCACATTGTTTGGTGATATAAAAGTAGTTGAATCCCATTTGGCTGAGTATTGGTTTGACTTGTGTAAAGTGAATTTTGATTCATTTAGTCAAATTGAAATCAATAAAACACATCGTAATGAATTATTGAATCATGTGATGTTGTATTACAAAATCCATATAGATGGTTTCAATGAATTGAAGTCGAATAAAGTTTTGGTGGAAGTACTTTCGTAAATAAATTCGAATAACAAAATTCGAAATTCGAAAGAATATTGAATAATGAATAAGTTTAAAAGACTAATGTTATATTCTACTTTTCTTCATTCAGATAATCTTCAATTTTATTGAAAGTATTAATCAAGAAAGTTTTATTAGGATTATCGTTATGAAATAAAAATGAAGTAAATATTTTCATCACTTCTATTTCATTTATTGAATATTCAACAGTATTATCAATTTTGGAAATTAGGTTCTTATATTTAGATTTTAAATACCATCGGTGAAAGATTTTGAAACGTTTTTCTGCTTTGTTTTTTTCATCTGAACAGAAATAAATAAGAGAATTCTGTGAGTTAATAAAAAACTTTTCAATTATTTTTTCAATCGTTTTCCAAACAAAACTATCGTAAGGTTCAATCTCATTGGTAGCTTTCTCAATTATCAATTGATAAATATTTTCAACTTTTTTATTAGAAATTGTTGCAAATGTTTCATCAACAACAAACGCAACACGATATAAAATATTGTTTTTTGTACTAAAGTTATAGGTGTTGGTTATATTATCAAAAGAGTAATTATAGTGGTCTTGCAAGCTTAATACCCTTTTCTGCTAACTTATTAATAGAGATTTCGCCTTTCAAATAAGAACGAATAGTAGCTTTATCTGCAATCATTTTGATTACTGATTTAATAGCTTTTTCTTTATTGACTACTGTTTTTTTCATTGTTGCATCACAAAGGTAAAAAATAATTCTGATTTTGGATAAAAATCTTTCATTTTTAGATAAATATATTTTAGAAAATAAAATTTTCAACCTAATATTACACCAACAAAAAACATCACTTTTTTTTCTCAAAACTTGCAGACCAATTATATAAAAAACATATTTTATTTATGTTTAAGTTTACTATTTATTTTACTTGTTATTAGTCAATTACCTTTTTTAAACTTAGAAAGAATTGGGTTGAAAAAAGTGGATATTTTAGCAGATATTAGAAAAGACACTATTCAGAACACCTCCAAAAAAGTTAAGTTTAAAATAAAAAAAGATACCATTCAAGGAACTAATCTTGTTGTATTTGAAGATTTTTCGGAACATCATAACGGCATCAAGAATTTTTCGTATGCAATTAAAAAAATAAAAACCGAAAAAGAAAAAGTTCGCATTGGCTTTTTTGGCGATTCGTTCATAGAAGGCGATATGCTTACCAGCGATATTCGCGATAGTTTACAATATAAATATGGTGGGAGTGGAGTTGGTTTTGTACCTATTACTTCGCCAGTTGCAGGTTTTAGAGGTACTGTTTTACATGAATTTGAAAACTTTGAATCTTACTCCATTGTTGGCAAACGTTCGGTAAATGTAAACCTTGGAATTGCTGGTACTTGCGATATTCCTTTGGCCGATAATTCATTGAATTATACCATGCCATACCGCAACAAATCATACGACCATTTTACCCAAGCTAATTTGTTTTATGCCAACAAATCAAGTGATAGTTTAACATTTAATTATGCTTTGAATGATTCATTTATAAAATGTGTTTTGCCACCTTCAAAAAGTGTAAATAATTTTACTGTTAAATCAAAATATGCAAGAACGCTGAAACTTAATTTTGAATCAAATAATAGTCTTCAATTATACGGTGTAAGTTTTGAAAATAAGGAAGGAATTTATTTGGATAATTTTGGAATGAGAGGAAATTCTGGTGTTGGTTTAGGGTATGTAAACACTAATATTTACAGTGCTTTCAATAATATTCAAGATTATAAATTGATTGTATTACAATATGGTTTAAACGCATTGAGTGAAAAAGATACCAACACTTCGTGGTACATGCGAAGTATGAATATTACGATTAGAAATTTGAAACAAGCGTTTCCAAATGCAACTATTTTATTGGTTAGTGTAAGCGATAGAAGTACTAAAATAAATGGCAAGTTTGTAACTATTCCTAACCTTCCAAATTTTGTAAATATGCAACGCAATTTGGCCATACAAAATAAAATTTTGTTTTGGAATATGTATGAAGCCATGGGTGGTGAGGGAACAATGGTAGAATGGGCACAAGCCAAAAAACCACTGGCAAATAAGGATTATACACATTTAACTTTTAGAGGTGGAAAACAATTGGCTTCTTTATTTTGTAAGGCTTTAATCAGCGAGGTGAACATAAATGGCAAAAAGAAATAAAATATTTTTTATAAGTTTTCTGCTTGTTTTATTTATTAATAAAATAAATGCTCAAAGTGTAATTTCATTTGTAAACGATGATAAAAATGTAATTGCTAATTCAGTATTTTTGAGTTCGTTTTACCATAAAATGATCTTGGTAAAAGATAGCAATGCTCAAGTTCATATTTTGCATATTGGCGACTCGCATTTACAAGCTGATTTTTTAACTGAACAGGTCAGAAAACTTTTTAACTCAAATGCAGCCAGAGGTTTAATAGTACCTTATAAAGTAGCCAAAACCAATTCAAGTTATATGTACACAACCAAATCAAATAGTAATTGGCAAGGAAAAAGATGTACAAAAACTGAAAATCCATTGCCTATTGGAATTGGTGGTATTACCATTCAAACTACTGATGATTCTGCAAGAATTGTGATTACCACTAAAGATGAAAAAGGATTCAATTGCTTTAAAATTTTTCATCAAAACGATGAAACTGCTTTTGATTTTTCGGTTTTTGATAATAATGGAAATGCATTATTGCCGCAGGCATACAGCCAAAATAAAAAAGATTTTGAAACTGTTTTTTATTCCAACGAAATGATTTATTCCGTAACTGTTCAAAACAAAAAAATTGATAATTTTCAATGGCAAAGTTTAATTTATGGTATGTATGTTAGCAATGGAAAAAGTGGTGTAGTTTATAATAGTTTGGGTGTAAATGGTGCAGAATTTAGGCATTATAACGAAGCACAATATTTTGCAGAGCAAAGCCAAGCTTTATCGCCCGATTTAATTATCATTTCGTTGGGAACTAACGAAGCTGCCAATTCAAGATTTGAGGAACAAACTTTTTATAATCAAATAGATAAAATGGTAAATGATTTGCAAAATTATAATCCAAATGCTACCATTTTACTAACAACTCCAGCCGATAATTATAGAAGAAAACGAAGAGTGAATACCGTGATAAAAAGAGTGAGTGCCACTATTGTAAAATATAGTGTTGAACACAACATGCCATATTGGAATTTGTATCAAATAAGTGGCGGGTTTAAGTCAGCAAGATTTTGGAAAAAGCACCACTTATTTGCCAAAGATTTTTTGCATTATAGCCGAAAAGGTTACGAAGTACAAGGAACTTTATTGTATGAAGCGTTGATGAAAAGACCATAGTTAATAGACGATAGACAACTGGCAAAAAGCAATAGACAATAAGCAATAGGCAATCAACATTAAGCAATTAAACAATCCTCCAAATCACAAATCCTAAATCCTAAATCCCCCAGTGTTTGACTTTTCAAAAATATTACAACAGTTTGCTTACAATCAGCAAGAACCTATATTGTTCAATACAGGTTTCTTTCTGTTTTTATTTACTGGTTTTATGGCAGTTTATGCACTGTTACATAAAACTCACCGGGCCAAAATTACGTTTGTAACGCTGTTTTCTTTGTTTTTTTATTATAAATCAAGTGGCATTTACTTTTTGGTTTTAATTGGCTCTACCGTGGTTGATTATACTTTAGCAAATTATATTTATAAAAGTAAAACTAAGCAAGAAAAAAAGTTTTGGTTGGTGTTTAGTTTAGTGGTAAACCTAGGATTATTAGGCTATTTTAAATATACCAATTTTGTGCTTTCAATATTTTATGGTTTTGCCAATCAATCATTTGAACCTTTGGATATTTTCTTACCTGTGGGTGTTTCTTTCTTCACTTTCCAATCGTTAAGTTATACTATCGATATTTACAGAGGCACTTTAAAACCTGTAAAAAACATTTTTGATTATGCTTTTTTTGTTTCGTTCTTTCCTCAGTTAGTAGCTGGACCAATTGTTCGTGCACACGATTTTATTCCGCAACTTTACAAACCAACTTTTGTAAGTAAGGAAATGTTTGGCAGGGCATTGTTTTTAATTAGCTGTGGTTTGTTTAAAAAAGCAGTGATTAGCGATTATATCAGCGTGAATTTTATCGATCGAATTTTCGATAATCCAACTTTATATAGTGGTTTCGAAAACTTAATGGGTGTGTATGCTTATGCGTTGCAAATTTATTGCGATTTTAGTGGTTATAGCGACATGGCAATTGGAATTGCATTACTATTAGGTTTCGAGTTTTGTTTGAATTTCGATTCGCCATACCAATCAAAAAACATTACGGAGTTTTGGCGCAAATGGCATATGTCGTTAAGCACTTGGCTGCGCGATTATTTGTATATTTCGTTAGGTGGAAACAGAGTTAGTAAATTCCGATCGTATTTAAACTTGTTTATAACCATGCTATTAGGTGGACTTTGGCATGGTGCAAGTGTGAATTTTATATTTTGGGGAGCATTGCACGGAGCAGGTTTATCTACGCATAAATATTATTTAGAAATAAAAAGTAAAGTCAATAAATCGTTTACTCAATTTTTCGATAATCAATGGATTTCAACATTAGTTACTTTTCATTTTGTGTGCTTTTGTTGGATATTTTTCAGGGCACCAAACTTTGATATTGCCAAGCAATTATTGAATCAAATTACCAATAATTTTAACGGTAGTATTGCTTATACTTTCATTACTTCATACTATAAAATTGTTTTGCTTATGCTGTTAGGTTATGCTTTGCATTTTGTGCCAAAAAAATACGAAACCATTAGTTTAAATTGGTTTACACAAAGTTCTACAAAAGTAAAATTAGCTATCATGTTACTCGTAATTGTTATTTTTATTCAAGTAAAATCAGCCGAAATACAACCTTTTATATATTTTCAGTTTTAAGTAATTTATTTTGAATCTGACAGAATTGAAATAGACCTATAAGGT